>JACQNR010000252.1 GCA_016202975.1 Acidobacteriota bacterium | reverse complement strand
GCGCGCAACCGGAAGCTGATGGCGGGTGCTTCGCCGGTCGTCCCGAGGCGAAACAGAGCGTACGCGCCGCCGCCCAAAAGATATTCAATTGGGAAAGCAGATAGTCGGACCAGGTTTTCATCTTGTCCTTGAGCCAGAATCCGACCCTCAGCACCGCCATAGAGTAGGCGACGAAGATGCCAAAATCGAGAGGAGCAAGATGCATCCGCATAAGATTTCAATACCTCCGGGTTTCCTGGCCACCGTGGCGCCACTCGATCCGGGATGTCATTCTGAAGAGTCCCGATCACCGAGACGATGAAGAATCTGAAGTATTTGAACTCCAGATCCTTCGCTTCGGTCACTGGCGCGACCTTCGCTCAGGATGACATGGCGTCGATTGCCGCCTCTGAGCACGAGCAGCATGTCCTCCAAGGCGGCCGTTAGCACGTCAAATTCATTCCCCTTCGCGCCGGAAGTGCCACCCCTCCTGCCACATGTTCATGCCGGTGTGGTCGTGGTAGGGATGTGCGCGGATCACGTCCAGATTCAAATCCGCGCCGAGTCCGGGGGTGTTGGGAATGGGCAGGTAACCATCCACGAGTTTCGGCGTCCAAGTGAGCAAATCTTTCTGCCAGCCGACGTTGAACTGGTCAAAATACTCCTGGATGTAATGGTTCGTGGTGCAAGCGGCCAGTTGCAAGCCGACGAGAGTACACACCGGCCCCTGCGCGCTGTGCGGGCAGACGACGCCGTTGTGCGCGTCCACCAGGTCGGCGATCTTCTTTGAACCCAGCATGCCGCCCACGTGCAAGGGTTCCATGGTAACGACGTCGATTTCGCCGTCGCGCATAAGCACCACGAATTGCTGCTTGCTGCTCAGGCTCTCGCCCGTGCCGATGGGAATATCGACTCGCCGCGCGACTTCGGTCATGGCTCGCATGTCGTAGTGCGGAACGGGATCTTCGTACCACATGGGCCGAATGGCTTCGAGACGCTTTCCGAACTCGATCGCCGTCGTGGTGCTGAGCCGCTCGTGCGTTTCGATGGCCAGATCGACGTAAGGCCCGACGGCGTCGCGCACGCTCTGGATAATGTCAAACGCCAGGTCCAGATCCTTCTTGTCCCACTTTCGCCAGGCAATACCGAAGGGATCAAACTTCATGGCCGTGTACCCCAGGCTCACGACCTTGTGCGCGGCGTCGGCAAAGTCTTTCGGCGCGCGCGGGCAGCGGTATCAGCCGTTGACGTAGGCGCGAACCTTGTCGCGGCACTTCCCACCCAGCAGGTTGTAGATGGGTTGCTTGAGCGCCTTGCCGATGGCGTCCCAGCAGGCGATCTCCATCGCCGACATGGCAGCCATCTTGATTTGACCGCCCGCCGCAAAGATGTCGCGCGCCAAATGCAGTTGCATCTCTTCGATCTGGAATATGTCCAAACCCAAAACGAAGGGTTTCATTTCGTGGATGGCCGTTTCCACCGTTCGCGAGAAGTGGCCGAGCGTCCCTTCGCCGATACCGTGAATGCCTTCGTCGGTCTCGACGCGGACAAAAAGCCAGTTCTTCCAGGGATTTCCAACAAGATAAGTCTTGAAATCGGTGATTTTCACAGTTCACCCTCGGTGACGATCAGGTCTGAATAAAGAGATGAGACGCCCATATAAACACGACTGCCGACAAAGTCAAGCGTCGCGTCGGTTTTCTGCGTCTCGGCAGAGCATATCGCCAAATCGCTTCGGGAATTGAGCGACCCGCGCCATGTGCGGTCAATGCGGTGCGCCTCAATGACTAAAGGGGAATTATAGCAAGGGCAGCTTAGTTTGATTTTGAGGCGGCCGTGGGCCGCAATTTGGCCAGGCCAAGACGTTGATTCATCGTCAAAGCGGCCCGCCGCTGTCATGCCCAACTCCACTTGTAAAGCGCAGGGAATCGGTGTAGCATGTGCTTTCGGGCCAATAGAAGTGCAAGTTTACAGCTGCTGAGCGTGCCTTCCGGCATGGGGGCACGGCAATCACGGAGGTTACGTGAGCCAGGAGTCATTTGCAGCTCTCACGGCTGTTATCCTGCTGATTGCGTACTTCTTCTATCAGCGTCCGCAATTGCGCGAGGAGCGGGCCTGGAACGAATCAGCCCTACTTCGTTACTCCCACCTTCATCTCTTCACCACAACTCTCAATGAAATCGGGAAGCCGCAGGAAATAGTCGAGAGAATGCTCGACCGGACGCTGCAGGCGCTCGATTCGGAAATAGGCTTCTTTCTTTTACAGAGCCCTCCCCCTGAGGGCCTGCGGTGCTGGAGCGTCAGAGGAATCTCCGAATCGGCGATGGCGCAATTGTCGAGTCAACCCATGCGCAAGTACCTGGCGGGCAGCGGCAAGGGGTGGGACCGGCAGATGGTCTTCGCCGACCTGCGCCGGGCAGGGTCGATGGCGAGCCTGGAACGCGACCCGGCGTTTCGGGAGTTCCAGTCATTAATGCTGGCGCAGGGAGTCAAGACCTTGGTCGCAGAGACGCTGCGGAGCAAGGAGAGGTCGTATGGATTGCTTTGGGTGGGCAGCCGCAGGCTGAGAACCTACCAGCCCGGGGAACTCCGTCTCTTGTCAGCCATTGGCCATCAGATCAGCGCGACTCTGGAGAATCGATACCTTCACCAGGTCGCGGAGCGCCATCAGGAAGAAATCAAAATCCTGCACCACGTCAGTGAAGCCCTGAGCTCCGCACCCGACCCTGAAGTCCAAATCAAGATCTTACGCACTGAGCTCAGGGGTGTGCTGGGCTCCACTAATTTCTCCCTTTCATTCCGTGACTCGAGTGGGGGCCCCATCGAGACCGTCCTGGCTTTCGACAGGGAGGATGCCGAGCCTGCGCTTGAGGGGCCGGAACTTGTGGCATCCGTCTTTCGACGCCGCTCGCCGTTACTCCTTACGAACAACGCGCCAGATAAGGCGCGCCTCCTTGGGATAAAAACCGTCGATCCCCGCATCCGTACTTGGGGGGGCGTCCCATTGCGGTTCTCGGACGGGTCGATGGGGGTCTTGGCGGTTGCGGACTTTGAGAAGGAATACGCGCTGGACGAAGAGCAATTCAAATTCCTGCAGGCCTTGGCGGCCGGTATTACGGTCACCATCGAAAACGCGCGGTCTTTCCAACGAGAGCAGCGGCGGGCACGCCATCTGGAGCTTCTCAACGAGTTGGGCCGAAGGGCCTCTTCCCTGCTCGATCCGCGGCAACTTCTGCGGGATATTTGCCCGCAGGCCCGCAAGGCCTTCGGTTACGACCAAATCCGCATCGAGACTTTGGACCGGAAACTGGATGGATTGGTCGTCGAGGCCCAGGATGGCTACGACTCGACTATTCTGGGGCAGCGCTCGAAGGTTGGCCGGGGGTTGGCCGGCATCGCGGCGGAGACCGGCGCGCCCATTCTTGCCAATAGGGTGAAGACGGATGCCCGGTACATATCCGTCGATTCGCGTGTTCAATCGGCAATGAGTATTCCCATCAAGGTTGGCAAGACGGTGCTTGGTGTCATTACCTTTGAAAGCTTTCGCCCAGACGGTTTTTCCACGCAGGACGTCGTTACACTGGGCATGTTCGCGGATCAACTGGCCATTGCCCTCCACACTGCGCGATCCTACCAGTCAGCGCAAGAGCGGGCGATCACCGACAGTCTGACCGGGTTGAAGACGCATCGTTATTTCCACGAGACCCTGATGGCCGAGTGGCGCCGCGCGCCGCGGTCCGGCCGGCCTCTTTCCGTGATCATGATGGACCTCGACAATTTCAAGCCGGTAAACGACAAGCATGGCCACGTGGAGGGCGATAAAGTGCTGTGCGCGGTGGCTCGAATCATCGAAGCGCGATCACGACAGTCAAGTACCGCTGCGCGATATGGCGGGGATGAGTTTGCCCTTCTGATGCCCGAAACGACGCTCTCGCAGGCGGAACTCCTGGCGGATCGCTTGCGAGCAAGCCTGGAGAGTGACCCCTATCTCTCGGAACATGGGGTAACTGCCAGCCTGGGCATTGCCACCTTCCCCCTCCACGGCGCCACTCCCGAAGAAGTGCTGCGAATCGCCGATTCAGGAACCTACCTGGCCAAGCACGTCGGAGGAAATCAAGTTCGCCTGGCTTCGCTTTCCGAGCCCTCCGCACAAGTTGAAGCCTACCTGGGAGTCGCATTGCACCGCATGATTTCGACGGGCCCCGACACCTTCGAACACTATCTCGAACACATTCAGAGGGCCACGAAGGGCCCCTCCGAGGAAGGGCCCTCCCTGCTCGACACGGTCACGGCGCTGGCCTTCGTCATTGACGCCAAGGACCCTTACACCCAGGGGCACTCGCAGGCTGTCTCCCGCCTCGCATCCGCCATGGCCAACCAGCTCGGCATGTCAGAGACGGAAGTGGAAGAGATTCGGCTGGCCGGAATCCTCCACGACATTGGAAAAATCGGAATACCGGAACAGCTTTTGAACAAGGCCGCACGACTGACAGACGAGGAATATGCAATCATGAAAGACCACGTCATGTTGGGCTGGAGAATTCTGTCCCCTCTCAAAGCCAAGGCCATTGAGCGAATCGGCCTCATGGTGCGACACCACCACGAACGCATGGACGGTTTGGGCTATCCCGACGGCCTCAAGGGCGACATGATTCCTTTGGGGGCTCGAATTCTCAAGATCGCGGATGCCTTCGATACTATTGTGTCCGAGCGCGCTTATCAATCTGCCCGAACCATTGAAGAAGCCCTTGGAGAACTCCGCAAGGGCAGAGGTCTTATGTTTGACCCCCACCTGGTCGATTTCTTCCTGCAATCGCACGAATTATTGGTCGATCCCCGCGCGCAAGGTTCAAGCGAGGAAATGGTGAATTAATCACTGCGCGCCCTGGCCGTTGTGGCGCAGTACTCGCGTGCGAACGTTGTCCTTGAGGAGCGTCCAGAATGAGGCGTCGAGGTAGGCGCGAATCGAGACGTAACAGCCGCCACAGTCGTTGTGGGCGACGAACTCTTTCAGAATGTCCTTCTGGGAGGGATAAGTAGGATCAAACATCGAGCAGGGACGCAGGCCGCCGGAGGGCGTGACGACCAAGAACCGCCTTCCCGCCTGGCAGCCGGGAATGCTTCTCTGCTTGTAGAAATCGTAGGTGCCGGAAAGCGTCCAGGGTGAGTTGGTGATGTGGCCGTTGCTGGCTTGGAGCTCGAGAAGCTCATTCATCGTCCGGCGGAGCATCTCCAAGTCCTGGGGCGAGCTGATGTAGTGGTCCATGCTGCCGGTGCGCAACGGCGTGTAGCAACTGTAGGAAATTTGCACGCCCCACTCGCGAGCCTTCTCGTATCCGCCGCGCAGCGTGGGCAGGTTCTCGCGAGTGATCGCGGTGTTCAGAATAACGTCCCCGTAGCCAAATCGCGCCAGCCTGGGGATCAGGTAAGACATGTGCTGGAACAGGCCGGGCGAGCGCCGGAATTCGTCGTGCCGCTCGTCGGGGAAGTCCATGGAAATGGAAAACTGGTTCACGCCGAGGTCGCGCAGCCGTAAGTACTTTTCCTCGGTGAAGAGCCGAGCGTTGGTGACCAGGATCAGGTAAGGCAAGCCGCTCGGCTCTTTGACGGCGCGGACGATTTCGTAGATGTCCTTTCTGAGCAGCGGTTCGCCGCCGGAGAGCTGAACGGCCAGCGGCTTGAACTGGGCGCGCAGCCGGGCATAATCGCGAGCCGTCAGGTCGCCCAGCGGTCCGGGCTTGATGCCTCCCTTGTCGCAATGCTTGCAGTCGGCAGTGCAGGAGTGGGTCAGCTCAAAGGAAACCACCAGGGGACGATCGGTGCAGAAACTCCACGTCCCCCGCGCGATCATTTTGGCAGCGCGAACCAATGGTATCGAAGGCACAACTACTCCTTGCGAGGGATCCCCTCATGAACACGCTTTCAGGACTGACCGGACACAGTCTTTCGCGTGGGAAAAACACGCTCGCCCGCACTGCGAGGGAGTCCTAGAATACTCCCCCGAAAAGGTGGACGCAAGGCCTTGTACTCGTCCAGTAGATTAGTGACACTCGAGCTCCTTGTTGGACGCCGGTGCCGATGCGCCCGGTGCGAGCCCGCCTCCAGCGTGCGCAAATTCTGGGGATCGTAGCGCCGCTTCCAGCGAGACCACGTCGGCCGGCTCATCCCGAAATAGCGGCAGGTCAAGGCGGCCTTCCGCCCATGCGCTCGATAATAATCGAACCATGCGAGCCGCTGCTGAGCCTGCCGGCTCAGCTCGCCCGCGCCCCGCTCCAGGTACCTGGAGCGGGGCATTCCCCACCACTTTGATCTGCATCCTGACACTCTACCAAGAGTGTCACCTATCATTCAGAACGAGACCAGGCGCTTGCGAACCCGCAGATGGCGCGGGTATCGGCATTGGCCCTTCGGCAGGCGATTGAAGAACCTGGAATTTCACGGGCTTGGCAATAGCCAACGCGTAAGGTTGTCCCCGGCCGGCTATTTCGGGCGCTTGAACCAGTAACGAGCGCGCCGGGGGTCGAAGATGCGACCGAGACCAATTCCCACCCCTCAGCACCTAGTTCGTTTGACCTCCCCCGTATGTTGGGCGGTCCGGGAAGGTCTTTCCCACCTTCTCCCCAACGAGAAGGGGTCGAAATCTGATAGAGGAATTTGTACTCCCACGTTTGCTTCGTGGCGCCACCCCTTTGTGACTGGGGGTAGGCCATCCACCCCACCACGCACAATAGGACAGCCGCCGGTGTCAGGACCAGTCTTGCCTCCCATCGGCTCACCCCTATTGAATTGTGGTTTCTTTCAGCCCTTGGATTCTGACATCCGTACTCCCAGCCTCCACTCGACTTGGGCGAGCACGCCGCCAAGAATCTTGACGTCTTTGTTGGTGAGGCGCAAATTGAGCAGGAGTCTGCGAAGCTTCATGATCGTGGCGGCGCGGCTTTTGGGTTTGAGGTAGCCGACTTCATCGAGCACGCGCACGGCGCGCTCAAAAATGTGCTCGAGCGAATGAGCGTTGGCGGGGTCGGAAAGGAACACGCGTGAGGCGGGGGGCTTTTCTCGCACGGCGTGGGCGCGCGCCAGTTCGTAGCAACACACGGCGACCGCCTGCCCTAGATTCATCGAAGGCGTTTCGGGTGAGGTGGGTATGCACACGATGGCATGGCAGTGGCTCAAATCCTGGTTCGTCAGTCCGTGTTTCTCCGAGCCGAACAGGAGCGCCGCCCGACCGCGCTTCGTGGCATTCTGCCCCAGCCAGGCAGGGAATTCCTGGAGGGGAATCAGTTCGCGGTCGAGCGTGCGGCGCGCCCCGGCCGTCGTCCCGATGACGAGCGTTACGTCGCCAATCGCCCCAAGAAGATCGTCCATGGCGCGGGCCGAGCGGACGACATCCTCGGCGCCGACGGCGGAGCGCGTTTCCTGCCACGTGGGACCATAGGGCTCAACCACCACCAGGTCGCGAAAGCCGAAGTTCGCCATGGCGCGCGCTGCCGCCCCGATATTGAGCGGATTGCGCGGTCGCACCAGAACGATCCGCCAGGCGAAGGG
>JACQNR010000264.1 GCA_016202975.1 Acidobacteriota bacterium | reverse complement strand
GCCGCACAGATTATCAGTTCCATCTCCCCGCAACAAGCACAGCAAGTGACGCGGCCGCGCCCTCTCGGTTCTGCGGCGCGCGATGAGTTGGCCCGCCAGTACCAGGCGCGCGCCCTAGAAGAGCACCAAGCAGGTTCCTATCGCTACGATGATCTCGACGACAGGTGAAAGGTTCATTTTGATGTTTCGCGCCAGCAGGGCCATCTCGACATTCTCCAGGCTTTGGCGCTCGAAGCGGCGCTCCTCGTAATCCTCGCGGGCAAAGGCCTTGACCACGCGGATCGGGGAGAAGACCTCTTCGACAGTCGAAACCAGCTCGCGCTCTTTTTTTCTGACAGCGCGCGAGGCTTTCTTGATTCGACGGGTGAAGAAGTAAACGACCAGGAAGAGTACGGGCGCAATGGAGAGCGAGATGAGTGTGAAACGCCAGTTCAGATAAAACATGACCCCGATGATCCCCAGGAGGGTGAGGCCACTGGTCAACATGCCCAACATTGCCGTGGTGATGAACGACTGAATGGCTTCGATGTCGCTCGTCACCCGGCCGATGAGGTCGCCAGTCCTTTTCTCGTCGTGTTCGGCCAGCGACAGGCGATGGATGTGGTGATAGAGTGTGCGCCGCAGATCGTGCATGACCCATTGCCCGACGCTGGAGGTGAGATACTTCTCCAAGTAAGAACTGAGTGCGCCGACGATCGCAATGACCGCCACCGCCGACACCGCGAAGTTGAGGACAGCCAATTTGTCCTGTCCCATCCAGCCCACCACTCTGCTCATCCAACCGGGAAGCGGTTCGGACTGGAGCAGGTAATCGAGAACGATCTTTAAGGGCCAGGGTTTAAGCAGGTCGGTTACGGCTCCGCCCGCAACCGCAACCAAAGCCAGCGTCAGGGACTTCCAGTGGGGGCGCAAGAAGTCGATGATGCTGCTACTCTTGGGCTCCTTGGTCGTATCCGACGTCATTCTCAATTTACCTTTTGGTTCGTATCCGCTCGCCAACCCAATGTTGGATTTTCACGCACTCCGGAGTGCTGAACTCTCCGACATCCATTGGTGAGTGTAGCAAATCCCGGGCTCGCAGGCGCGATGGCGTTTGGAGTGATGTGAAAAAGACAGGGACTAGGCGGAATCTTGTCACACGGAGTACGAATGGTAGATTCGCCCGGTGTCCGGAAGCACCGGAAGGATTTATCTCGGCTGCGAAGAAGTGAAACCCTGGTGACACTCAGGGCACTAGCCAGGACACCGGTTGCCGGAATCTATGATGGAAGATTTGGTTGCGGGGGCCTGCCTTGTAGCATTTCATAACGCGCTTTCGACCCACCTTGAACGGCATTGGTCGCTTCCCCGAAACGGCAGACGGATGAATAGATATAGGAGTCGTTCGTCATGAAAACTCTAACAAGCAAACAACTGGAATCCCGGAAGGCCAAGGCGGTTAGATTCACCCGCGATGTCTTGGGCGACGTGGATCGAGCCGACGAAATTGCCGACGAATCTTTGCAGGAGTACGCCCAAAGGCGACACATTCAGATAGTGTACCCGAAAGGAGCAAGGAAAATGCCCGTACAAACTCGACATGAACTGATTGAGCGAATCAAGGAACTCGAGGATGAGAATGAAAGTCTCCAAGATCGCCTCCAGGAGATTTCGGACCTCGCCTCTGAAGAAGATGGAGAGGAAGACGACCAGGGGGAAGAATAGCGCGCCAGGCGTGCGGCGCGTCATGGCGCAAGCCAGCACACAAGATCACCGACCGTGCGAAGCGGTATCGAGCGCACCAGCCCGAGTGCCGCCCGCTCGGACCGGCTGAGTGTGCGCTGTGCGGCTCGACTCGCTTCCTGGTTATAGACTACAAGGACGGCGACGAGTCGAACGGATCGCGCGAAAATCTGAGATGGCTATGCAAAAGCTGTAATACCCGTCTCGGAATCGCAATGGCCAAGGCAGGCCAAGGAAAGCGCACGAGCCAGTACAATCCCGGCGCTGGCAATCTCGCCCAGTATGTCCAGGCGGCTCTGGCCCACCAGCGAGGAGCACACGACGAAGGCGGGAGGATCATTCACGAGACACCGAAATCCAAGCGCCAGGAATTCGCTCAGGAAATCTGGCGAAGGCGACAGCAACATGGGACCGACCACCGACGCTGACCATGCGTCATTTGCAAACTCATGAAAACCTACGAACGACACAAAGCTGAAAAACCCGTGAAAAAGCAGAAAAACACGCTCCCCTCGACAGCCCCAGTAGGCTCAAGAACCGCGAAGAATCACCAAACATAACCGTGAAAGAATTCGCGAAAAATCGATCCCACGTTGAATCTCACTCCGTCAGCGAAGCAGCGAGGCTGCTAGGGGTTTCGATACCCACACTCAAACGGATGGCGGTGGACGGGCAACTGGATGGTTTCAGGACGCCTGGCGGCCACATTCGCATCGTGGCCGAGAGCATCGAAGCCTTACGGGAGCCGCGGCGGCCCCAGGTGCGGTCCGTCTGCGACGCCTCACCCGTGCTACAGAATCGCCGTGAGCGACTGGAGGAATTGACTCTTGAAGCCCAGGAACACCGCGCACGACGGGAGCTTGAGAAGCTACGGCGGGAAGATCAAGTGGAGACAGACAGACTGGAAGCCGAGGCCCAGGCACGCGAGGATGAGGCCGTCCAACGCCAGGCCGAGATTGAACTGGAGCGGGAGCGGCTGGAGCTTGAGAGAGCCCAGCAGAAGGCGCGTCAGGAGCGGGAACAAAGCGAGGAACGGGAGAAACGCGAGGCCAAGCAAGCGTTGGGCGCATTCCATTGTCGATGGCAGATGAAAGCGAGCGAGGCTGTATCCGCTTACGAGTACCGATGGCTTTCAGCTACTCAGCGCAAGGAAGTGGTAGGGGGCTTGGAGGCCGAGGTAGAAAAGCGGCAGCCCACTGACGAACCTCGCATGGGCACCATTCTTGCCCGCAGCCTTGAAGCTTAGTCGAACCCTTCCAAGCCGCGCGGGACGCACAGGAACGCCGTCGGACGCTCACGGAAGAGGCATTGAGGAGCCTACCCTATCTTGCGACAAAGGCCGAAAAGGTGGGGGCGGCGGTTGCGATCCGGGAGGCACTTCGGCACTTAGAGCATTTCCATCAATAATGTAGCTTGCAAAATCCCAACGCTTGTGGCAGAGTGGGCGCATGCGAGCCATCCCTGTTCCCCTTCGTCGGCGCATTCTCGAACTCTATGAGCGCGGGAAGAGCACACGGGAGATCGCACCATTTTCCGGCTTCTGCGTGGCGGCGGTGCGCCGGGTGCGCCAGCAGTTTCGGCAGCGCGGCACGCTGCATCCGCGGACGCATTTGTGTGGGCGCAAGACACTGCTCAGCGAAGAGCGGAAACAACGACTGCGCGAACTCTTATCCGAGCAGCCCGATGCCACTCTGGCCGAGTTGGGCGGGCGCATGGACCGCCCGTTCCGTACTTCCACCATCGATCTTTGGCTGCGGCGGCTGGGTTGGAAGTTTAAAAAAAACTCTGGCTGCCGCCGAACGCGACCGACCCGAGGTGGCCGAAAGAAGAGCCCTCTGGCATGAGCAGTGGGCCGCCGAAGCGGGGGCCGCTCTGGTGTTTGCAGACGAAAGCGGAGCCAACACCAAGATGACTCGCCTCCGGGGCCGCGCCCTGGGCGGCCAAAGACTGCTGGCCCGCATCCCGTATGGGCACTATCAGACCAGCACGCTGATCTCCGGTCTCCGCCTGCAGGGTCCTTGCGCCCCGTGGTTGTTTGGTGGCCCGATGAACGGCGAGATGTTTTTGGCCTGGGTCCGGCAAGGGCTGGCCCCCACGCTGCGCCCCGGCGACGTGGTGATCCTGGACAACCTGGCGACCCACAAAATCCGGGGAGTTCGCGAAGCCATCGAAGCGGTCGGCGCGCGGTTGTTGTACCTGCCGCCTTATTCGCCGGATTTCAATCCCATCGAGCCGATGTGCAGCAAGATCAAACAGCTCCTGCGCAGTCACGCTCCGCGCACCCAAGACGAATTGCTCCGGGCGGCCAAGACCGCCTTTAACTCGATTTCCACCGCCGATTGCAAAGGCTTCTTTTTTAGTGCCCAGTACGCTACATAATAAATGGAAATGCTTTAGGCGATCGGGTTCGCACGCTCCCAGTCAAGGAAGCGGTCGATGTCTCTTCGGATAGATTGAATCACGAAAGCCAAAACACCGGCGTCGTCCAGAAAGCCCATCACGGGAAGGAAGTCGGGAATGAGGTCGAACGGGTTGACGAAATAAATGAGGGCGGCGATGGAGAGCACGATCGTCCGCCAGGGCACGATGGTGTATCTGCCGCGCACCCACGCGTTGATCAGTCGCGAAAGGGACTGCAGTCCCTCCATTGCCTCTGCCATTCGGTCGCGATGGCGCTCCGCCTTGCGCTGCGCTTCCTCGAGCAGGTCTGAGACATTCGTGGGGCTCGAAGCGTACTCTTCGGCCTGCTTGCGGGCGCTCTCAAACAGTATGGGTTGGTCCGCTGCCACACTCCACCCCCCCCTGGCTCAATTATACCTGTTCCACCCCATTGCGGCCGTACCATCCGCATACAGTCCAGGCGATCGGTCCCGACCGGCCGTTCGGTCGGGCTAGCTGCACAGGGTTTGTTCCAGCCCTTGACATTTGCATTCCAGGGTCTAGACTGTTGGACAGGAAGAGTAGGCAATTTTGGTACGGGGGCGCGCCATGAGCTGCTTCCGGGCCCAGGTTCTCCGACCGCGACCGACTTGTTGCTCCACCGCAGCCTGCGGTGTGAAATCATTGTCCACAAGAATGCTTTGCGCCCCCACTGGGGAAGGAGGGCGTCGTGTTTCAGATGATCGATGAAGTCAAGTCGACGCAGGAGACCCGGCGGCTTTTTTGGTACAAGCTCGGGTTGTTTCTCGCTGCGTCAGCGGCCGTCGCCGGCGTGATGTACTTAGTATTTACGGGGTCGATTACGACTTAAGTCCGGGCGGGGCCAGCGGATATTGCTCGGCTACGAAGCGCAGGGCCTGTGCGCGGTCGTGTAATTTTCCTTCGAGTTGGGCATCTTCGACGGTTCGCAGAATCTCTTTGAATCGCGGACCCGGGGCGTATCCGTGGGCAATCAGGTCGTCGCCTCGGATGAGCGGCTCGGGCTTGATGACTTCAGCGGGCGTTTCCTCCAGCAACCGTTTCGCCAACTCATAGTTTGTGAGGTCGCCGTGGCTCGAGAGGCAGTCAAGCCGGTGCAGCTCCAGATGCTCCTCAAAACCCTCCAGACGCAGGAAGCGCATTTGGGTTGATCGCTTCATCCGCGGCAAGTCCTTGAAGCGAAGGTGGTGGCGCACCAGGTCCACCACCCGCTCGATTTCACGCGTCGAAAGGCGCAGATGTGCGCAGATTTCCTCGGCCATCCGTGCCCCCACCTCCACATGGTTGTCGAACCGGATTCGCTCGCGAACCGTAAACGTTGGCGGCTTTCCCACGTCGTGCAGTAGGACTCCGAGCGCCAGCGTCGGGGTCGGGTTCCGGAGCCCCTCCAGCATGAGGAGCGTGTGAATCCACACGTCGCCTTCGGGATGGAACTCGGGCGGCTGCTCGACGCCTTGCAGCGCCTTGATTTCGGGCAAAATTTCAGCGAGCAAACCCGTTTCGTCGAGAAGCTCAAAGCCGCGGCGGGCGCGGCCTTCGGTGAGAATTTTTATCAGTTCGTCGCGCACGCGCTCCGCGCTCACCTCGCGGATCTGCGGCGCGAGGCCCCGGATGGCCTGCTTTACCGGTCCCTCCAGCGCGAACTCGAATCGCGCCGCAAAGCGCACCGCGCGCAGCATCCGCAAGCGGTCTTCGCTGAAACGCTCGACCGGATCGCCGATGGTGCGAAGGCGGCGCGCGGCAATGTCCGCCTGGCCTCCCACGTAATCGAGCACTTCATCCGTCGCGGGATCAAGTAGCAATCCGTTGATCGTGAAGTCGCGCCGGCGAACGTCCTCCTGCGGCGTCTTGGCGAAACGGACTTCGACGGGATGCCGCCCATCGGCGTAGCGTCCATCACTACGAAAAGTGGACACTTCTACGTTGCCCGTTTCGTGCGGGACGATCACCACTCCAAACTGCGCGCCCACGGTGAGAGCGTTGGGGTAGAGGCCGACGACCTGCGCGGGTGTCGCGTCCGTCGCGATGTCGTAATCGGCGGGCTCGCGCCCCATCACCAGGTCGCGCACACACCCGCCCACCAGATACGCCTGAAAATCTTCAGCGCGTAACCGCGCCACAATTTCGGTCGCCGCCTGCCGCTTCGCGTCCATTGGGGCTATTACAATCGAAAAAGCTCCGATACCGCAACTCGCGGTCTGCAGATCCCGGCCTTATGCGTAGGCGACGGCTGTGTGCCGAATCGCGACGGCAACCCTCCGAACGCTCTTGACATGGAATACTGAGTTGTCCATACTATCGTTAATCCGGTTAGCCGGAGGTGGATGGCGAAAGCCATCGGGCCCGAAAGGGCCTTTTTTGTTGCCTACAGGAATTTCTTCCCAAACATCCTTCCTCCCCATCGGTCATATTTATGACCCAGAATTGCGATGACTTGCTGAGCGAAAGGGGCGAGGTCTTTCTCAAGGAGTCTCTGCTCATCTAGTATCTCGTTGCGGCTGGGGTGAGCTAGGTGGTCCGCAAGCTGTAAGCCTGAGGTATTATTCGTTTTGAGTTTAACATTGAGTTGCTTGCTGGTCAAAGCCGACTGAAGTTGGTCAGGTCCGACAAAATTTGTTCCGTTTTCCCAAAGTCTTGTGTAAGCAGCTTTGAGACGCCTATCTTCATTCCCGCCGCGAGACTCAGCTAGGGCGTCTCCATGAGACTTCCTTCGATTTAAGAAGAAAACGAAGCGTTCGAGTAGAACCTCCAAGCAGTAATGATAGGGGTCGTATCGCCAGACGGTGTATGTTTCTTTGTGCTTCCTCTTGTCCAAACACACGGTAATGACCGTGTATTCCCAAGAGTCAAGGAGCTTGAGTAGTTCATCGTCGAAAGTTCGTCTCACCTCGGGATCTTTGAGAACTTGAAATGGAGGTAGAGCATTGACCATTTCTGACCGATGGAATACTACCGGCTCATCGGGATGGGTGGCGTAGTACTTACCTTTCAGTCTCTCCATTTGTGGATGCAGGACTTGTTGTACGTATTCCAAATCTAAGATCTCGCCGGTCAGGCTCAAGAAACGATGATTGGGGTCGTCTGAGCTTTCGAGGTCCGGATTTCCTACTTCATCGATGTAGATTCGATACTTCAATCAAGGTCACCCTTATGTGAATTCGTCTCCGGAAAAAACACACTGGATAACGCCAATTCTAGCTCCACATCAATGACAATCAATGACGCTAATCCTCGCCGCCCAGGAATTTGCGTTTTTTCCGAGGCCGGGCGGGCTTCGCGGGATCGAGTGAGCGCGCGAGTTGGACGGATTCGAACCCGAAGCGCTCGCGCAGTTTGTCGGCGGTGGCGAGTAATCTGTCGAGTTTCTCTTTCTGCGGGGCTTCCAGCAGGCCGCGCTGGAAAGTTCCGCGTTCGAGGTGCGCCGCCTTGACGCCCAGCAGGCGGATCTTCTGTTTCGTGTCACGACTGTTTTCAAACAGCCGCAGCACGTTCTCAAAGATCACGGAATCGAGGTGGGTTGGCTCGTCGAGTGTCGCGTCGCGCGTGAGCGTGCGGAAGTTTGAGTAACGCAACTTAAGCCCGATGGTGCGGGCAAAGCGCTTGTGGTCGCGCAGCCGCCGTGCCACGAGTTGGGAAAGGTACGAAAGCGTGCGCTCCATCTCGCCCACATCGGCGATATCGACGTCAAACGTCGTCTCGTGGC
>JACQNR010000258.1 GCA_016202975.1 Acidobacteriota bacterium | reverse complement strand
GATCCGCTTCCAGGCCACCACCAACCGCTGGTTCGAAACCCTGGACGAAGTCTGGACTACCGTCCAGAAAACTACACGGTCGTGGTCACCACAGAAAATTCGTCGACTCTGTAACACAACTTAATGCGTTCGTATTAGATCGTGATGGGATGCATGCCGATGACGGTGAAGAAGAACAACCATCGGCGCCAGCCGCGCGCGTCGATGAGCCAGCAGAAAAGCGCGACGAGCAGCAAGCTCCAGCCCGCAGCGGCGAGCACGTAAGAACAGGTCCAGATATTCTTGATGACAGGGAACCCGCGCCCCTAGACGTTCCGCAGTATCAGACAGGCCATACCCGCGAGCGCCAGGCCGCCCGCCTTGCGCTGCGGCGACTGTCCGGAACGCGGCCAATGGCCGGCCATCAGCCCGAGCAGCTTGGTCGAGACCGCGGCGAGCTTCGAAAGAATGCCTTCGTTGTGGCCAAATTGGTAAGAGCAGAAAGGCAAGGGGAGCAGCTTCCCGTCTACGAACCCTGCAAGATTCCCTTCCGGACTAATTACGCCCGCGCCAAATCCGGGGCGGGTATCAGCGCGTCGATGGCCCAATAACCAACGAGAATCGCGACTGCGGCAAACGACTGGCCGCGCTTGCCGACATTCATCACGATGAACCGAGCCACAAAATAGCAGACTGCGATGCGCTGCAGGACGCCGGGGATGCGCAACTCGGGGAATTTGAAATCGAGAAGTCGGTTATGGACCAGACCCAGCAGGAACAGCAGCGCGAGTCGTCGGGCGAGATGCTGATGGAGTTTGCCTCGGCTCTTGCCGCGTTCCAGCCTTCGGGTGAGAGAGAAGGGCAGGACCAAGCCCACAATGAAGAGAATAAGGGGAAAAGATCAGGTCATAGAAGCAGGAACCTTCCCGCTCCACGTGCCGATGCTGTGTATGGAAGATATTCGTGAGCGGAATTCTCAGACTCGGTGCAGGCTGTGGAAGATTTCCTCGCCGCCCGCAATTCAGAACAGGTCGAAGCCGTGCAGGGCATCCATGGAGCCAATCCGCCTGGATGGGAAAGCTTCGGGTTTTGATGCGTCCGGCATTCGCCCGTGAGCCCCGAAGCGCGCTTTTATGCACGGTTCGGAGTTGCCCGACAGAGGAATCTCGCTCGGTGTTCGGTGAAGGATTCATGGTTTTGCTGTGGTAGCATCAGTTGATGCCCGCACCCGAACCGACCACCGGACCGCTGACCGCCGAGGAGTTTATGACACCACTCCCACGGGGCTTCATTACCTGCTCGTCCGCTTTGACATACCCGCAGTGGACACGGCCGCGTGGCGGTTGCGCGTCGCGGGAAATGTTGAGCGCGAGTTGAGTTTAAGCCTGGACGAGCTTCGCGCAAGACCACGCGAGACGCTCACCGTCACGCTGGAGTGCGCTGGAAACGGTCGCGCCCGGCTGCTGCCAAGGCCGATTAGCCAGCCATGGTTGAATGAAGCGGCGGGAACGGCCGAATGGACCGGCGCTCAGCTTGTGAGCGTGCTTGCTGAAGCGGGGCTGAAGCCGGATACGGTGGAGTTGGTCTTTACCGGTGCTGACCACGGCGTCGAGAAAGAGTACGAGCACGATTGCGCGCGCACCCTCGCCGTCGCGGAGGCAGGGCGGCCCGAAGTGCTGCTCGCCTATGAAATGAATGGCCGGCCGCTCGAACCCCGGCATGGTTTCCCGCTGCGGCTGCTCGTCCCCGGTTGGTGCGGCATGACGCACGTGAAATGGCTTACGCGCATTGAAGCCGTTCGCGAGCCTTTCGAAGGCTACCAGCAGCGCATAGCCTATTATTACCGTCGCGACGCGGACGACCCGGGCGAGCCCGTAACGCGCATCCGCCCACGCGCCCTGATGATTCCACCGGGATTCCCAGATTTCCTCACGCGTCAACGCGTAGTCAAACACGGCCGAGTGGAGATTACAGGGCGTGCATGGTCCGGCCTCGCACCCGTTGCACAAGTGGATTTCGGCGTCGACGGCGTCTGAACCGCAGCGAGAATCGAGGAACCCCCGGGGCCATTCGCAAGGTGCCGTTGGACATCCGTCCAGGACGCGACGCCGGGAGAGCACATTCTCACGTGTCTCGTCTCGGACGCCGCCGGTCATCGCCAGCCGACCGAGCCGGCCTGGAACTACCAGGGCATGGGCAATAACGCCGCCCAAACTGTTTGTGCCCGCGTGCGCTGAACATCCGGCCCGTCGCCCGCTCAGCAAAACAGATTGCCGTCTTGAGGATTCGCCAGTCGTTAAGCGGCGTGGCCGCGCTGAAATGATTCACGCCGATGATCAGCTTCGAGATGAGGGCGGCGGGGGCGGGAGTATCGGGAATCCGGAGTGTATAAGTCCGTCCGCTGGTAGCCGCCGCCGAGGCTGAGGCAGAAAGGGCGAATAGGGTTGCAACGACAGCGGCAAAAATCTCGCCGACGACGGAATTGATAGAGCGGGAAAGCTTCATCGTGGTTCTGGTGGGAGTCGTCTTATTTTCGGCGACCGCTCTTCAGCATTCTGGCAAATTCTTCGAAGTGGTTCAAGCGGCGATGGTGCATTTCCCTCGCGAGGCGTGATGGGATGAAGACTTTTTGTTTGCCCACGGGCAGCCGCGCCTTCATAATTCCCACCAGGAGCTAGGGGGCGTGATGGAATCGCTTTTGGCGTTACTGGGCTTCCCACCGAAATCTGCGCGATGCAAAGGACGTGTTGCCGCCCATGCCGTTCCAGAGACCGAGTCTGTCCGAAAGATCGTCGACGCCATCGGGAATCTGGAGCCCGCCCAGGCCCGCTTCTTGGCTGCCTTCGCTTATCTCTTAAGCCGCGTCGCGAACGCGGACCGTGGCACGAGCGAGGAGGAATTCAAAGTCATTGAGCGAATCCTCCGTGACAAGGGGAATCTGACAGACGAACAGGCGGCGCTCGTCGCTGAGATCGCCTGTAACCAAACGGTCCTCTTCGGCAGCACGGAAAACTTCCTGGTGGGACGAGAGTTCGACAAAATAGCCACCCACGAGCAGAAGATTGCCCTTTTGCATTGCCTGTACGCGGTTTCGGCCGCCGACAAGTCCATCTCCTCCACCGAGGATCATGAGATTCGCAGAATCTCCCGTGAGCTCAAGCTGGACCACGAGGGTTACATCGCCGTCAGGCTCGCTTATCGCGAGCACTTGGCGGTCCTCAAGAAAATGCCCGGTGCAAAACGGACCTGACCTCTGATCGAGCACTTTGAGAGGCGGTTTCGGCACCGTGCACCAGCTGAAGGAGTGTTGCAGACCCGAACTCGTCCGCAAGATCAAATTATTGGAATTCAGAAGTGAAGGGCTGAGCGTTTTCCTGAACGCCGGGATCAATGAACGCGGCGACTTGGAACTGGAAGGCCAGGATCTCGGGGCGAGCGTCGAGGCGCATTGGGGCGACTCCGATTACGAATACTGGGTGGTCGTCCCTAAGGATTACAAAGACACCGTCCTGCTGTGGCTGCTCAAGGAGCGCTTCGACGCCACTCCGCAGACCTCACCCCTTAAGAACGATTCCGAGTTCATGGAGTGGCTCAAGGCGAAGGGTATCCCATATCAGTTCAACAGCTACGTGTGATCGGCTGTCTGGCGGCCAGTTCCTCCATTCCGTCCTTCAGGCGCACCTTTCTCATTTACTCAATCGCCCAATCACTCAATCACAAAATTGCTAAATCTCCAATTCCCACTAACCACTTGACCGGAGGCTCCGGAACAGGTATAGATGGTGGTGGGATGTCTCGTCGCGCGTGGACTGCAAGATGTCCTCCTCCCTCGCCGCGCTCAGATTGCTCGTCATCTTCTGAGGAGGTAGTATGCCCAGCAAAAAGTCAGTTGTCCCTATCCTGATTCTCCCTTTCCTGCTCTTCTTACTGGCTTGGATGGTTCAGGCCGCTGAACAGGCCAAGCCGCCGGTTACATTAATTCTGAAGGGTAGCCCGATGGGAGCCGTCAAGTTCGAGCACAAGCTCCACGTCGAGCGCGTGGCCGGAAAATGCGATACCTGTCACCACGCGTCCAAACCTGAAAAGCCGGCCACGGCAGCACAGCAAGCCTGCCGGGATTGTCACACCAAACCTTCGCAGCCGGGCATGAAAACCGCCACCCAGGCGGCGTTTCATAACCCCATGGCCAAGTCGGGCACCTGCATCGATTGCCATCTGAAATCGAACGCTGCGGGTAAAGCCGCGCCGGTCACCTGCGGGAAGTGTCACATCAAGGCCAACGGTTAGCCAGTACTGGCTTCGGGATTGAGCGATTGGTTCGAAGTTGGACGGACTCAATCGCTCAATCACCCCGGCGAAACCTTTATGTTTTCTTGCGGACCGCCGCGTCGAGGCTGATGGGCCCCGGACCGGCAATACACAAATAAAGAAACAGGAAGCAATACAGTACTGCCAGCTCGCCCCCGTTAAGAACGGGGAAAAAGCCTCGTGGCGCGTGAGCCATAAAATAGGCAACGGCCATCTGCCCGCTAAGGACAAAGGCGACGGGCCGCGAGAACAGGCCGATCAGCAGGAGCAACCCTCCCCCAACTTCCAGCACTCCGGCCCACCACGGTAAGCTGGGGAATGACGCGACCGCGCCCTTCCCTCCCATTCCCCCCAGGACGCCGAAAACCTTTTGCATTCCGTGCAGCGAAAACATGAACGCCGCGACGATCCGAAGCGCTGAGCGTGCCCAGGGCTGCCCTAATACGAGAGTCAGCATAATCCCCTCCTGTATCCATCAGTCCTCCATAAACCTTATCGAATCTTTGCGCTTCCTCGCAACTCGCTACGCCAATGGAGCGAGGCTCCGCCCTCCGCCTGCCGACGTCCGCCCGACGAGTCTGTGCTACGATAGTGCAGGGCTTTTGTTCCCCCGTTGACCTCGATAAAGGTGTTTGCTCTTTCATGAAGGTGATCGTCGTAGCGCTCGGAAGCGCCGGTGATGTGCATCCCAACGTGGGCCTTTCTCTTGCCTTGCAGCGCCGCGGGCACCAGGTTTTGCTGGTGGCGGCAGCCGTTTTCGAACCGCTGGCGCGTCGCATCGGCCTGGATTTTCGCGGCCTGGGCACGGAAAACGATTATTACGAATCGATAAAAGATCCGGACCTCTGGCACCCTCGCCGGGCTTTTTCCGTGATTGCCCGGCGGCTTATCATTCCATCGTTGCGCGAGGTGTATGAGATTATCGCACAGCACAAAGGCGTCGGGAAGTTGGTTGTGGCGGCGTCAGGTTTGACGTTCGGCGCGCGGGTTGCTCAGGAGCGATTGGGCATTCCGGTCGCCACGATCCACTTGCAGCCGTCGATATTCCGCAGCGTCTATGAACCCCCGCTGGTGACGGTGTCCGATATCCTCGGAAACCTTCCCCGCTTTCTGAGACCTTATTTCTACCAAGCCGCGGACCGTTTCTTTATCGACCCCCTACTTGCCGGCCCGCTCAATGAATTCCGCCGGGAGCTTGGGCTTGCTCCCGTCCGGAGATTATTTGATACATGGATGCATTCCCCGCAGCTCGTCATCGGGCTGTTTCCGGAATGGTTCGCGGCGCCCCAGCCCGATTGGCCAGCCAACGTCCACCTCACGGGATTTCCTCTC
>JACQNR010000039.1 GCA_016202975.1 Acidobacteriota bacterium | reverse complement strand
TTTTCCCGCGGAGGGTTCCGTTGTTGTCCGGCATTTCCATCTGCGCAAACCGACAACCAGCGGCCGTGAGGTGCTCAATGATGGGGCGCGCCTCCTCGGTTCGACGAGAAAGTTCAGCCTTCGAAAAAACCATACGGACCCCCTAATAGGTAATCTCACGACCCCAAAAAGGACGCGCCGTTGCGGCGTCCGCGGCCTCGGTGTGGAGAATGTCTCGTAATGCGGGGACTTCAATCATTCTTGCAGCGGCAGAAGTGCGACAATTGTTTGCGCCGACGCGGGACGCACCAGCTGAGATCGGAGGCATCCAGACGCTTTCGGGAATACAAGACTTCCACCGCCATGAACTTCGACCCCATCCGCAACGGGACCTAAGGCACGATGCAGTTGAAGCCCCGTAAAGCGTCGACATCGCCATAGATCCGATGCCGACTTCGAAAGTGACGTGGTGTCGAATGCCCTCGATGGCGGCCGCTCCGAGTATTCCACCCGCGAGCCTAAGTGGCTTAGTTTATATACCACTGGCGCGGGCCGGGTAGCAAGTTTTGTTGAGCTAGAGCCGTCTTCAGTGCCCTTTCGCTGACGTTCCCGTTGGGCTAAGATTCCTATGTGAAGGGTGATCAGTCAAGCTCCGCGTCATCGCCCATCCCCGAGGGTGGCGCGCGGACTGCAGCCCCTCCGCGCGCGCCGCGCGGGCCGCAGATTTCCTGCAAGGGTTGGCAGCAGGAAGCCGCACTGCGCCTGCTGATGAACACCTGCGACCCCGAAGTTTCGGTGCCGTTTGCTGGGCGGGAAAAGGTGCACTCCCTCTTCGTGGCGCTCCAGTCCCTCGGCAGCGACCAGACTTTGATTGTTCGAGCCGGAAACCCTCCGGGAATTGTTCAGTCCGACCCCTCATCTCCTCGCGTTCTGATCTTGAACGACATGGGCCCTCAGGAAAAGCGCTTCAGCGGTCCTGAAAGATGGGGACGATTCTTGTTCGGCGCCGCTGCGGACGAAAGCTGGACGTCCGCTGGCGCGCAAAGCGCCGTTTGGGCGACCTTCGCGACATTCGCGCGCGCGGCGCAAACGCATTTCGCATCAAGTCTGGCGGGGAAACTCGTTGTCGCGGGCGGCATGGGCGCTACGGGCGGAGCACAGCCGCTCGCCGCGACGATGAATGGCGCGGCGTTTCTCGGCATTGAGGCGGACGAAAAAAGGATTCTCGGGCAAACCCGTTCGGGTTACTGCGATATTTGCGTGAATAACCTGGATGAGGCGCTGCGAATCCTCAAGAACGCCGTCAGGCAGAAACAGCCGGTTTCGGTGGGGCTGGTCGGGAATTGCGTTGAAGTGATTCCCGAGCTCGCACGGCGGGGCGTTGTTCCGGACCTGTTGACCGACCAGACCGGCGCACTCGACCTGGGATATATCCCCACAGGACTAAACCCGCAGCAGGCGGCCGAGCTCCGCGAGTCTCGACCTCAGGAATACCTGAAGCGCGCGCGTGAGTCCATCGAGCTGCATGTTGGCGGCATGCTTGAGCTCCAAAAGCTGGGAGCGGCAACGTTCGACTTCGGGAACGGCATCTTCGACGCAGCCGGGGAGCAAGCCGCTGTGCCGCACTTTGCCACCGCCTACCTCCAGCCGCTATTGAGCGCGGCCGTCGCACCGGTCCGGTGGTTCGCGCTATCCGGAGAGCGAGATGACATCTTCAAAATGGACGAGGAGCTCGTGCAGGGGGCGCCTCAAAACGAAATCCTGGCGCGCTGGCTGCGGATGGCAAGAAAGCACCTGAGATTTCAGGGACTGCCTGCGCGTGTGGCTTGGCTGGGGCCGGACGAGCGCCTGCGGTTTGGGGAACGCGTGAATGCTATGGTCGCGCGCGGTGAACTCAGGGCTCCCGTGGTCATCAGCCGCGATTTTGCCAGCAGCACAATGGCTCCGCTGCCGGGGCCAGAGGGCAGGTTTGGAGTCGTGGGCGGTCCATCCCCCCGAGCCGTTCTCGAGGCTTTGCGCGAAGCGGCCTCGGGTGCAAGTTGGGCCGCATTTCAATGCGGCCCGGACAACGAAGCACCGCAAGCCCATCTGACAACGAAAGCGGCAGTTGCCGAGGGGACGCCGGAGGCGGCCCAGCGCCTCAAGCGCGTTCTAGCCTGTGATTCAGGGATCGGCGCGGCATGACAAATCGATGCAAGATCGAAGTGCTGGATGGTCCGTGGGCCAAGGAGAGAAGCCTGCGGCGCTCGTTCGCCCTGGGGATGACCACCTGGACCCGATGGACTCGACTGGCTAACTTTTCTTCGAGGTCACCGCGGCGAAGGTGCTCAACTTTTGCTCCACCTTCCTGCTCTTGCATTTCGGGCAAGTCACGTGACCCTGATCGTAGTCAGCCAGACTTAGATCCAGGGCAAAAGATTTGTGGCAATTGTGGCAGATGAATTCGTACCTGGGCATAAGTTCCCTCCCCCGTGAGTTTGGTGATATTCTAGCTGAAGTCGCTTCTGCGTCCAAGCGTGTGAAGGCTGGCGACTCTTCTCAACTTCCTCGCGTGCATACCCTTGTCGAATGCGTCCCCAATTTCAGCGAAGGCCGCGACCCCCAGGTCGTTGAGGCGATCGCGCGCGCAGCTCTGGCCGGGAAGGATGTCTGGCTGCTCGACCGGCATCTCGATCCTGATCATAACCGCTCAGTCCTAACCCTGGTTGGGTCGCTCGAGTGCATCGGCGAGGCGGCGCTGCGCAGCATCGGGAAGGCGGCGGAGCTGATTGACCTTCGGCGGCACGAGGGCGTGCACCCGCGCATTGGCGCAACCGACGTTGTTCCCTTCGTGCCCATCTCCGGCGTTTCGCTCGAAGAGTGTGTACGCATCGCCGAATGGGTGGCGCGGGAGGCCTGGCAGCGATTCAAAATCCCCACCTATCTTTACGAAGCGGCGGCACGAAGGCCGGAGCGCCGGCACCTCGAGAATATCCGGGTTGGACAGTTCGAAGGCTTGCGGGACGAATTCCACACGCATCCTGGCCGACTTCCGGATTTCGGCGCGGCGTTGCACCCAACGGCAGGAGCGACAGTGGTGGGCGCGCGCCAATTCCTGATTGCCTTCAATATCAACCTGAATACATCTGACGAGGCGGTGGCGAAGGGAATCGCCCGGAAGATTCGCGCCTCGAGCGGCGGCCTGCCTTGTGTGAAGGCAATAGGATTGAAGCTGGAATCGCGAGGCATGGCGCAAGTTTCCATGAACCTGACGGATTTCCAAACGACGTCCGTCCACGTCGCCTTTCGCGCCGTCAAGGAGGCTGCGGGACAGCAGGGAGTGGAGATTGCAGGCAGCGAGATTGTGGGTTTGATTCCACGTCGCGCCCTCGAAGATGCCGCCGTGCGCGCTCTCCAGTTGGAGAGCTATAGCCCGGAACTGATCGTCGAAAATCGCCTCGCGAGCGTCCTGGCGGAGCAGAGGGGTGCCGAGAAACAGCGCGCACTCACCGAGGGATTCGTCGCGGCGGTCGCCGCCCCCGTGCCGACGCCCGGCGGCGGAAGTGTGGCGGCCCTGGCGGGCTCGCTGGCGGCGGCGCTCGGTGAGATGGTCTGCGGCGTGACACTGAAGAGGAAGTCTTTCCACCAGCATTTCCCCGTGCTCGAAGAGGCTCGCGCCAAGCTGGCGAATTTGCGGGAGAAACTTATGGACCGGATCGATCGCGATTCGGAGAGCTATCAGAGTTTCTTGGACGCGAAGAGGCTCCCCCAGGTTAGCCCCACGGAGCAGGCCGCGCGGGCCGAGGCGATGGAAACGGCCGGCAAGCAAGCCGCGGCCGTGCCGCTTGAAACCGCGGAGCTGGTGGCGGAAGTGGAGCGCCTTCTCAAACAGCTACGCGCGAATACCATACCGCAAGCGGCCCCCGATCTCGCTGTTGCCGTGCTGATGGCCGAGGCCGGGCGCAAGGGATCCCTTGAAAACGTCCGCGCCAATCTGCCTGCAATTCGGGATAGGAGCTGGACCGCCCGCGTGGAACGGAAGGTCAAGTTCCTTGCCGATTCTGATTCTGTTGCCTAAGACTTTCCCGCAAGTCCTGAATCAGCCCTTCGTGCGAGGGAACGCGCCTGGAAAATCCCCCCTTGACGGGAGGTGGGAAATGTTATATGGTGTTAAGAATGATTATTAACAATGGTTAACATCGAAGCGGGGAGAGAATGATGGATCCCTTCAAGGCGTTGCTGGTGGTCGTAATTGTCGGCGTGGGTGCGGCGAGGCTGTTCTGGCCGCAGCGGGGTCTGTTTTCATGGCTCGCCCGAGCTTCCCGCCTGACCCGGCGAGTGCGCATTGAGGATGCCCTCAAGCACCTTTACGACTGCGAGTACAGGCAGCAACCCGGCACGCTCTATAGTCTTTCTGGAGCGATGGGCGTGAGCGCCAACCTCGCCGCCGAAATCGCGGGAGACTTGGAGCAGCGATCGCTGGTCAAGCTGGAATCCGGGAGCTATCACCTGACGCCCGAAGGGCGCAGCTACGCGCTGAGGATCATTCGAACTCACCGGCTGTGGGAAAGATATCTCTCGGACTGGACCAACCTCGATCCCGCCGAGTGGCACCGTGAAGCGGAGCAGCGCGAGCATCGGATACCTCTCGAGGACGCCGAGGCCCTCGCGGCCCGCATGGGTAATCCCTGCTATGACCCTCATGGTGACCCGATTCCCACCGCCGGCGGGGAAATCCCGCCGCCGCGCGGCCGCCCGCTGACGGAGTTTGCCGCCGGCGAGCTGGTCGAGATCGTCCACGTGGAGGACGAGCCGCAGGTGGTTTACGCGCAACTCCTGGCCGAAGGCCTGCGCCCCGGAATGCGCGTGCGAGTCACCGACGTTTCCGCGCACAGCATTCGGTTTGAGACCTACGGCGAGGAGCATGTGCTGGCTCCCGTAGTGGCGGCGAACCTTTCAGCGATTCCTCTCTCCCTCGGACAGCGAGTGGAAGCTCCGCACGATACGCTGTCGATCCTGAGGCCGGGCGAAAAGGGCCAGGTCGTCGGAATCTCCATGTCTTGCCGCGGGCCCCAACGGCGGCGTTTGCTTGATTTGGGCATCGTGCCCGGCACGATTGTTGAAGCGGAGCTTCAAAGTCCTGCGGGCGACCCCACCGGCTACCGCGTGCGTGGCGCGATGATCGCATTGCGGCGCGAGCAGGCAGAGATGATCCACGTGAATCGCCTTTCAGGAGGGCCGGCATGACCCCTCACAGTGTGGAAGCCTGCGCCGTTTGTCCGGCCCACAACCTCGCGAACCTGGTGAAACTGGGCGTGGACATGACGAACTGGGATTACGTCGTGGCGCTCGCCGGGAATCCCAACACCGGGAAGAGCACGGTTTTTAACGCGCTGACAGGGCTTCGCCAGCACACCGGCAACTGGCCGGGAAAGACCGTCACTCGCGCCGAAGGCGGGTTCGCCTCTGGCGGAAATCGTTACAAACTGGTCGACCTTCCGGGAACCTACTCGCTGCTTTCCACCAGCACTGACGAGGACGTGGCGCGCGACTTCATCCTTTTCGGCCAGCCCGACGTGACGGTGATCGTGGTCGACGCCAGCCGCCTGGAGCGAAACCTCGGGCTGGTCCTGCAGGTGCTTGAAATCACGAGCCGCGTGGTGGTTTGCCTGAACGTGATCGACGAAGCGCGGCGGCACGGCTTGACCATTGATGCGCGCCAGCTGGCACGGGAACTAGGTGTTCCCGTCGTCGCCACCGCGGCGCGAAGCGGCGAGGGGCTCGGCGAACTTAACCAGGCCATCGCGGAAGTGGCTTCGGGCCAAGTGGTCGGCACGCCGCGCCGGCAGAAGGT
>JACQNR010000257.1 GCA_016202975.1 Acidobacteriota bacterium | reverse complement strand
TCTCATCGGGTGTAAGCTCCTTTCCAGGATTTGGTTTTAGGTCGTCAGCCCAAAACCAGCTTACACCCTCCAACCTACACACACAGACTTACATCACCACTCGCTCACGCGCGCTGCGGTATTCGGCAGTGCGTCGCGCTTGCCGCGTCACATGGGCGCCGGGAATGAAAGGTGCTCGTGGACGATCATCCACTTGCCGCCGCGTTTCTCGAGGATGTCGGTGCCGCGTCCCTCGCCAGTTTCGACCTTACCACCCTTCATTTTCATCTCCGAGGAAAAGGTGTAGGTGGCCCAAGCCGTCTTCCCTCTCCGTTGAACGGCCAAGTCATCATTCAATTTAAGGCTGAGGCTCTCGAAGCCTGCGAATACTTTCTTGACCCCTGCCTTATAGTCGTTCCATCCAACATATTTCAGGGGCGCAATGTCGAACCACGCGGCGTTGGCATCGGTAGCATAATATGCGTCGTTGGCGTCGACATTCATTGCCGACCAGTTTTCTGTGGCTTTGGTGAGGACGGACCGGATGGCCTGCTCATCGGCATCGGCTGCGAATGCATTCGACACGAGCAGGATATTGGCCAGAACGGCCGCAAGTAGAAGCTTTCTCATATGCCCACCTCCTGTTTTGTTTTGGAGCACTTTTTGCCCTGTTGACCGAGGCGTATTCTAACCCGATTTGGGGTCTGAAGGATTCGTTATCTGACCCTTGCGGAGGGATGCGGAAAGAACTGCAGATGCGACCAGGAAAAGGGAAACCAGGACCCCGTAAACGAGATAGAAGCACCACTCCGAAGGTCCAGAATGGCCGATCGCCTCAATCTTGTAATGGAACTCGATCCAACTCCACAAGGGGGCAAGCAGGAATGTGCCACAAAGGTGATAGGAACGCACAGATTCAGGACACCAGTGATGGCGAGAAGGATTCTCAGGATTCGGCGCATGGTGTTCTTCCGGAATTCTATTCCGCCTCACCCGTTCCGAGGTCAAGCACTACTGGCATTTCGCAAACTGCGCAGACCCATCGAGGAGCTTCCGGTAAATGCCCGCGTCGCGGAGCACGGCTTCCACATACACGCGTGTCGAAGGAATAGGAATGGTTTCCAGAAACTCCGCCGGTTCTTGGAAACTGAACCTGTCGCGCCACTCTTTGACCCGACGTTCGCCCGCGTGGTAGGCGGCGAGCGCGAGCTCGGGAATCTCTCCGAGCGCGGCCAGCCGGTCGCGCAGGTAGCGCGTGCCGAACTGCACGTTGAACTCCGGGTCATAGAGCTGCCTGGCGACGCGCGCGCGTCCCTTCCGCCCCGGGCTGGCCGTCGAGGGAAGGATCTGCATTAGCCCGCGCGCGTTGGCCACGGAGCGTGCAAGCGGATTGAAGGCCGATTCCTGGCGAATCAGGCCAAGCACGAGATGTGGATCCAGCCCGGCTTTCTGCGCGTAACTCTCGACAACCGGAAGGTAATCCCGAGGATAAAGCAGAGTCCAGAATTCCTCGGGGAGCTCGCCGAATTCGTATTCGGCGTAGCGTGGAGAGGAGCGCCGTGCGTCAAACAAGGCAAACGTTGTCGCGCCGCGTTCGGCCCGGAGCCGGCTAAGGGTAAAGCTCAGGGCAGGGTCATGGCTCGAAACCTCCAGGCGATCCAGCAAGTACTGCTCCGCCAGTTCCGTCAGGCTGAGCTGGCGGAGCACAAAATACGTCTGGAGCAGGTCACTCTTCACTGTCTGGCCACAACTGTGGAGGCTGGGCGGCGGGCGGCGGGGTATTTTCTCGACGATGGGGCGAATGGACACGGGCACAATTTCGGTCGGCTTTGGGGCAGGATTGGTCTTTACAACATCCTGGAGTCGGTCATACCCCTTGGCGGCAAAATAGCTATGCTCGAAGCGGCGGGAGAGATATGAATACCAAGCTTTCGCGTCTTCGACGGCGCCGCGCTTCTCGTCGATCCGGCCCAGCCAGTAGAGCGCGCCGGGCACATGGTCCGACTCGGGATAAAGCGTCACGTGCTCGGCGAATCCCGCCCGCGCTCGATTAAGGTCGCCAGCGAGATAGAATGACCAGGTGCGCCACCAATGCGCTTCTTCCCCTGCGTCGGTTGAGGGGAAATTCTCAGCGAGCGGCTGGTAGTACTTGGCGGCGGTTGTCCAATCCCCCCAGCGGACGTAGTAGTTCCCAAATGCATCGAGAGCCTCGGCGTAACGGGGTGATTTTGGATAGAGCCCGCCGAGTGTACCCAGATACTTCCTGGCGCCGGGAATATCCGATTTGCGGATTGAGGCTTCGATGAGCAACTGAAGGCGTTCCGGCTCAGTCTCCGCGCTGGGCGGAACCTCCTTCATCAGGATTTCCATCGCCTGGTCAGTTTTGCGCATGCGGAACAGCGACTGAGCCTTGCCCAGCCTCCACCGCGGTACCAACGGACTGCTCGGCAGTCTCTCCAGCAGCCCACTGTATGCTTCCTGAGCATCTCGCCAACGGTAATTTTGGGAGAGAACATCGGCGCGCAAGGTCTGCAATTCCTCGTTGGCTTCGGGATACTTCCCCCCCAAGGTCTGGCGTAGTTCCGCCATAGCGCCTTCTGCTTCATCGGCTTCCCCCGCCAGTGGAAATCGGTAGTAGATGTCTTGAAAACTACGCACCGCTTCTCGAGCGTTTCCCGCCGCCCGGTATGCGTGAGCCAATTCAATATAGAGCTCTGGCCGTAGCCGCGTTTGCGGTTCACTTAGCAGGATTCGTATTGCCCGGTCCGGCCGCTTCAAGTCCACTAGCAAGTCGGAGAGTTGCTGCAGCGCAACCCATCGCAGATTGCTCTGGGAGTGACGGGCAGGAAAGTCTTCCAGCAGATTGACCGCCTGCTGCATTTCTCCGGCATCGCGCGACGCGAGCGCGCCGTAGTACCGCGCGTAGTCGGAAAGGGAAAAGCCTGTCTCAACCGCAAGTCTTAAATCCCGCGCGCCCGAGGGGAAATCGTTCGCCTCATTTTCCCGATATCCAAGCACGAAGTATGCCCTGCCGCGCTGCTCCACGTCGGTCATCCCCTCCGCAAGTGTTCGGAGGGCCGGCCAGATGCTACGGTCCTTGGCGCGAGCGGCGAGGGCGGCAAGCCGCTGGTCGTCGGGGCTAGCCGTGGCGGGAATCAGAATCGCCAGTGCGAGCCACACCATGGCCCGTGCGGAATGTACGTGGAAATTTAGCCGGGTGCTCAAACGGTGGGGCCGGGGTATTCCGACCCGAGGGCCATAGCGTCGCTGCTCGCGAGTATGCGCACGAGCTCCTCGTGGAAATAGTCGACCTGTTTGCCGACAGTCTTGCCAAAACGCTTCTCGTAGGTCTGCCGGCTGCGGTCAATGTCGGACTTCAGGCGCTTGTAAAGATCCTGGTTCTTGCGCCCGTCCTGGACTTTGGCCTTGTTGTAGAGTTCGATTTCCGAAACCAGCAGCTTGGCGAAGCGCTTGGCGTCGCGATGGCCCTTTTGCTCTTCTTCGCTCAGACTGGAAACGTCAAATCCAGCCGCCGGTGCAGCAGCGGGAGCAGGCGGAGGAGGGGCGACCGCTTCCACCGGGACGCTATCGCCGATAATGGGAACACTCGGTGGCTCGGGGGCCGAAAGTTCCTCTGCGGGCTCAGGAAGGGGTACAGAGATGGGCTCCGCTTCGACGGGTTCCGCGGCGGTCTCCGGGACTGGTTCTGCCTCTACCTCTTGTGGTTCAGTCGCGGGGGCAGGAGCGATACCACCGCTCAGGGCCATCAATCGGTCAAGCTGGGCTCCTGCGAATTCCGAAAGGATTTTGAGCGCGTCAACAGGCAGCGGTTCGGACTTCCCGCCGGTATCTGCATAGAAAATCGCGGACACCGAACCGGCCGAACGGACGGGAAGCAAAAGAATCGTGTCTTGCGGGCCGGGCTGAAGTTTGTCCAGGATGTTGCGGTATTTCTTCAGCCCTTGGGCGTTGGTATCGACATGGCCGGCGGTCTCGAAACATGTGCGAAACGGCGTGTCCTGGGCGAGTTGAACGACCACACCACGAAACGCCTTGTCCGAAAGCCCGGCAAAGCCGCGCGCCGATGAACCCCAGGCCGCTTTGCCGCGAACGTCAAATACCGCCGAGCGAACGCCGAGTTTGGCGCCCTCGTCGGTGAGGACTTCGAGAGCCTGTTCGGGCAGCGTGGCCGTGATCAAATCCCTTACGCCGGCAAGCACCTGCTCGATGACCGCGCCGCCCCCCGGCGTCACGGTCATGCCGCCGCTGGGGATTTCGACTTTCCCCAACTCCTCAAGACGGCTCGCCACCACTTCTTCCAACTTCTGCTGCTGGGCGCGAAGATCCTGCAAACTTTGCTCAACCTTTTGGATCTGGCCGGCAAGCGCTCGCGCATCGGCAGCAAGTTCCGCGCGAGCCTTTTCAACAAGTCTTGTGAGTATTTGGTGTGGCATTTGTCCTCAACACTTTCTCTTTGGGTCCCATTATGTTACAGCCTCGTGGGTTGGTGTCAACTGCCATGTTCCGAGGCCTTTAAGAATTCAGTTATGACTGGATTTTCAAATGGGGGAGCGCGAACGCACCCAGCCGGGCCGCCTTGACACCCGGACTCCCGCATCGTAAGCTGAAACCAGCGTGGGGGCGTCCCGGTTTCGACGGGAGCGCCGACGCTTAGAAGGCATGTCGGGGGTCCACACCACCCGTAATCGGAGTGGAACATAGACAACTGCCAACACGCAGTATGCCTACGCTGCCTAATTGATTAGGTAGCCGTCTCCTTCATCAGGCCCGCATGATGGAGAGAGGCGTCGATTGGCGGGATGGCTTGGGATCCACCGCCTGGGGATTCCGAGCGAGAGTCGCGAAAGCGGCTACAGGCTAGCTGGCGGTCCGTTCTTGCCCGTTCCTGAGAACCACTGGCGAAATCTCGAAGTGACTGGGCTAAGCATGTAGTCTTCTAACCGTCAGCCTCATCGGACGGGGGTTCGACTCCCCCCGCCTCCACCAAAACATTTTCAAAACAGGAAGTTGAGTACATTTCGGGGGTTGGTTGCCGCTTCGACCCGAACGGCGGAACGGGGAAAGCTGAATTGCTTTCGGCGGAATGCTTAAGCGCGATTCCTGGGGGCAACTCATGACCGATCTCTGCGTTATCCCGGACTGCGCTGACCTTTGTGGCGAAGCACCTCGGTGGGACTAACGAACGAATCAGCTTTACTGGACGGACCTGCTGGGAAACAGGATTTGTTACTTTGACTGGACCACTCAATTTCACAGGATCGTA
>JACQNR010000256.1 GCA_016202975.1 Acidobacteriota bacterium | reverse complement strand
GGGTGGTGATGGGTCCTTTGAGCCCCACGCGGGTACTGAGAATAGAGGCGACGACGGGGTCAGCGTGCCAGTCTTCCACGCGCTGCCCCACCATGGGTTTGGCCTCTTTTTCGACCCACTCAATCTCCGCCCCTGCCGCATCGAGCAAGCGAACGGCCGCGTACGTCACTTCCGGGCCGATTCCGTCGCCCGGAATTAGTGTTACTGGTGTCTTCATGAATTCCCGCTCTTTGACCCCTCTGCTTGAGGAATTCCTATTCTATCGTTAATGAGGGGACGTGTCTGGTAGAAGGGCCAGGCTTCTGGAGCAGCGCGCCGCGGCTTTATCCCGCACCGCCGCGCATGAGTTGGTCGATCACGGACAGCGGAGCCACGGTAGTCAGTTCCACGCGTGGGCCGCTCGCCTGAACTTCGAGCCCTTGAAGCACCGTTAAGAGCCCCTCCGGCACGCCGCTGCCGCGCGCAGTTCGAAGGATGGCGAGCATCTGCGCGAGCGACGAGGCCGATTGCTCGTCCTGGCAAACGATTGAGACGTGGGTTGTCACACCGCCGCCCCAATCAATCCGGTAGAGAACGGCCTCGACGGGGCCGAATACTTTCGAAACGTCCGGAAGGTCCTTTCCCCCGGCCGCAAGCCACGGCCCGGCCTGCAGGGAGGCGGCCTTGCCCACCGAGATGCCCCACTGCGGCGCGGTCCCTTCGAGCTCCGCTTCCCAATTCACAATTGCAGCGTTGGATTCGAGCCCCGGCTTCAGGCCCGCCCGAACATCGAGGAGTTCCTTCAAGTCCCGCATCCGCCCAAACGCGGCCGACGACGGGCTGAAGAAAACGAAGATCATGTCCGTGGGGTCCTCGCCGGAGCCGAAAGAATAGAGCTCGTAACCTTGATACTCACGAATCGGCATTTGCTGACGGACCATCTGCCGGCGTACTTTTTCCGCGTCGAACTGCCCCTCCGCCCGGCCCATCATCCCCGGGCGGTCCGTTCCCATCCCACGCCAGCCGAGAACAACCTCGTTCACGTCCTTCTCCGCGTCGATGCCCAACGACTTGAGATAATCTTGGAAGTCGCGGAATTGCCGGTTGAGGAGGTAGTTCCGCATCTGCGGATATTCGGCCATGCTGCGCAACTGGGCCAGGTTGAGATAAGCAATCTGCTGTGTGTCCGCCGGAAATGAGCTCAAGGCTTCGCGCCCGAGCCATTGCCCGCGCGCCGCGGGGGGCATCACGAAGGCGCTGACGGCGAAAAGGCACACCGCGACAGGGCGTAAAACACGCGCCAAGCCGATTTGTGGCCTCCTCGTCACTCTCACCATGATAGCAGCTTGCAACGCGCGTGGAGGTGCCTTCGTCATATGCAGGTTTGACCGTGCGTTTGGAGCAGTGGTTGCTTGATTTGGGGCACAAAATCTGGTATTTTTATAGATGGCAGGTGGGGTAAATCTGACCTTGGTGTAAGTGAAGGAGTGAACTATGGTTATCGAGTTGACCGCGAAGGCCGTCGAGAAAGTGAAGGAGATTATTGCCCGCCAGGACCCCAAGCCGCAAGGCTTGCGCGTGGCCGTAGTCGGCGGCGGATGCTCGGGATTCTCCTACCAGATGAATTTCGAAAACGAATCGAACGGCATCGATAAAGTCTACGAGTTCGATGGCCTGAAGGTTTTCGTCGACCAGGCATCCCTGATGTACTTGAACGGGACCAAGATCGATTATCTGGAAACGCTGGAAGGGTCCGGCTTCAAGTTCGAGAACCCTAACGTCAAGACGACTTGTGGTTGCGGCAGTTCGTTCAGCGCGTAACACCCAGCGAGCTTCGAATAGCGACCCGGCGCTCTCCCTCGTGCGAGGGCGCCGGGTTTTTGCTTATGGGCGCAAATTGGGATGACCGATACCGAGTTTCGCCCGGCCCCACCGAGCCGGCCAAACTTCTGACCTCTTTTGCGTATCTGCTTCCGACGCGCGGGAAGGCGCTCGACATCGCGTGCGGTAGTGGACGAAACAGTATCTGGCTCGCCCGGAAGGGCCTTGAGGTAACGGCTATCGACCTTTCCGCCGAGGCGCTGCACCAGGGAAGGGAACTGGCCCGGCATTCCGGGTCCCACGTTGTGTGGCTCCAGGATGACGTCGAAGCATTTCCATTGGGATCGAACGAGTACGATGTCGTTGCGTGCTTCTATTACCGCAGCCCCGCCCTTTATCCAAAGATTCGCCGCGCCATCCGCCCGGGTGGATGGCTTTACTACGAAACCTACACGTTGGATCAACTTGACTTTGCATCCGGCCCGCGCAATCCGGAACACCTGCTGCACCCGGGAGAACTCCTCGCGGCTTTTCGAGACCTGCAAGTGGTCTTCTATCGCGAGACGAGCGAAGGCCGCGGCGTGGCGTCACTCGTGGCGCGGAAAGAACAGTGACAAGTGACGAGGCCGGAAAAGCACAGGAATTGTTGAAGTAGAAATATCTTCGATATAATCAAAACGGTGACGGGAATTTCTCCATGAAGATTGCGCTCGCGCAAATCAACACGACGGTGGGCGATTTTGGCGGCAATGCCGCCAAGATTGTCGATTTCGCCGGGCGCGCCCATGGCCAGGGAGCCGACCTCGTTATTTTCCCCGAACTCGCGCTCTGTGGTTATCCACCCCGCGACCTCGTTGAAAAGGTCGAATTCGTGGAGCGATCGGAGGCCGAAATCAAGCGGCTCGCGGCAGCGCTGCCCGGCATCCCGACGCTCGTGGGTTTCGTGCGCCGCTCACCCCCTGGCTCGGGGAAGAAGGCCGCGAACGTGGCAGCCCTGCTCTATGGCGGCAAAGTGCTCGCCGAGTACACTAAAGTGTTGTTGCCATTTTACGACGTTTTCGACGAATCGCGTTACTTTGAGCCGGGAGTTGGACCGGTAGTCTGCCCGGTCGGCGAAACCCAGGTTGGCATCACCATTTGCGAGGACGCCTGGAACGACAAGAGCTATTGGCAACAGCTACTTTATCCGCGCAACCCTGTCGAGGAAACCGTCCGCGCTGGTGCGAAGCTGCTGGTGAACATCGCTTCATCTCCCTACTGCGCGGGCAAAATCCACATGCGTGGCGAGATGTTGCAGGCGCTAGCGCGCGAGCACCACGTCCCCGTGGTCTATGTCAATCATGTGGGTGGAAACGATCAGCTGATCTTCGACGGGTCCAGTATGGCGTTTGACGCCGAGGGTAATCTGCGCGCGCGCGCCGCATGCTTTGAAGAAGATCTCATCCTTTTGGAACTGGCTGGAATGGAAGATTCTATCCGGCCTCTGCCGCCCTCGGAAGCGAGTGAAGTTTACCAGGCGCTCCTTCTCGGGACTCGCGACTACGTCGCGAAGTGCGGCTTCCGGAAAGTTCTGGTGGGTCTGAGCGGGGGAATCGACTCTTCGCTAGTCGCCGCGATCGCCGCTGACGCGCTTGGCCCGGAAAATGTTACGGGTATCGGAATGCCCGGCCCGTTTTCCTCAGCAGGGAGCCGGACCGACGCCGAGGCACTCGCCAAGAACCTGAGGGTTAACTTTAACGTCGTTCCCATCACGCCGATCTACGAGAGCTATCTTTCAACACTCGCTCAACCCTTCGCAGGACATGCTCGCGACGTCACGGAAGAGAATATTCAGGCGAGAATCCGCGGAAATATCCTGATGGCGTTTTCCAACAAGGTCGGCGCGCTGATTCTGACGACGGGAAACAAATCCGAGCTCGCCGTGGGCTATTGCACGCTCTACGGTGATATGGCCGGAGGGCTCGCGGTGATTGCCGATGTCCCCAAAACGATGGTGTACGACCTTGCCCGATACGTGAATCGCAACGGTGAACGAATTCCCCGAGCGTGCCTAACCAAGGCTCCTTCCGCGGAACTTCGGCCCAACCAGACCGACCAGGACAGCTTGCCCCCCTACGACACGCTCGATACGATCCTGAGGGGATATATCGAGGACAACCTCCCTGCGGAAACCATCGCGGACAAACATGGCCTCGATCTTAACCTCGTGCGGGAGACGATCCGCAAGGTCAATCGCGCCGAGTACAAGAGGCAGCAAGCTCCGCCCGCGCTCAAAGTCACCGGCAAGGCGTTTGGCATGGGCCGACGATACCCCATCGCCCAGAAGTTTGTGGAGTAAGCATTCAGTGGGCGCTTAACGATAGCTGGCCCCTCACACGCCCTCGTACCTCGGGCACCCTCTCCCCAAGGGAAAAGGTTGTGATCCAACCGTTATCCCCACCCTCTCCTCGGGAAGAGGGTGGCGAGCGGATCGAGCCGGGTGAGGGCCCCTCTTGGGATGCCAGCAAACCCGCGCCGCGTTCACTCGACCTGCAGTGCGGCGTGTGCTCTCCCGGGACATGCTAAAATTAATGTTTGCAGCTACCCCGCACACAGGACCAGAGATATCGAACCCGGACTCGCAAGAGTCGAGTTGCACAGCGCCTGTTTGCCTTGCTCGCGCTGCTCCTCCTCGCTTCAACGACACTCGCAGCAGCCTCCAAGCTTCCGTCCACCCGAGTCGAGAGCATGACGCTCCCGAACGGCCTGCGCGCGCATTTCATCGTGAAACGCGACGCGCCCGTGATCAGCGTACAAGTCTGGTACCACGTTGGGTCAAAGAACGAAACCCCCGGCCGGACGGGCTTCGCGCATTTGTTTGAGCACCTGATGTTTGAAGGCACGAGGAACATTCCGCACGGACAGTTTTCGACTTACATCGTCAGCGCGGGAGGGGTCGATAACGCCTCCACCACCGAGGACTACACGCTTTATTGGGAGACGATTCCCAGCTCGCTACTCCCTGTAGCGCTATGGCTCGAGGCCGACCGCATGCGCAACCTCGACATCAGCGAAAGGAGCTTCAACACCGAGCGTGAAGTCGTCAAGGAAGAGCGCCGGATGCGGTTTGAGAATCCGCCCTACGGAACCGTCGTGGAAACGCTCTACCGGCTGGCGTATACCGTGCACCCCTACGCTCATACGCCCATCGGGAGCATGGAGGATTTGGACCACGCCAGCCTCTCCGACATCCAGGCGTTCTACGATAAATATTACGTTCCGGAAAATGCCACGCTGGTCATTACGGGCGATTTTGAGCCCGCGGAAGCCCGCGCGCTGGTCGAGAAGTACTTTGGACCGCTTGCCCGAGGATCTGCCTCGGGGGTGCGCAACATCCCACCCGAACCCATCCAAACTGCCAAGCGGAGACTGCAGATCACGCGCAATGTGGCACTACCCGCCTATATCGCGGGATACCACATGCCCGCCGACGGCACTCCCGACGCC
>JACQNR010000265.1 GCA_016202975.1 Acidobacteriota bacterium | reverse complement strand
TCCAACCGGCGCTCTACGACCTCTCCCGTCTCCGTGTCCAACATCGCCACTTGCTGCGTGCGCGTGTGCAAATCACAGCCTATAATCAGCATCGCTCGGCTCCTCCTCGTTGAGAGTTCCTGGTTTTTCTTCCAATTCCAGCCTACCCTCCCCCTCGAGGAGCCGACTGCCTTATGCCATCATACATGCCGTCTCTCTACCATGTGTGCGGGCCGCCTGGCGATGACCGAGATTAGAGGACGCGTATATACCCGGGGCGCTGCAAATGCGAGTGCGAGGTGTCAGGTGTCGCGTGCCGGGGGAAAGACAGGTGCCGGGGGGAAATTTAGTAGCCACGGCATGATTTTCATGCCGTGGGTTCGTAGCGTCATGATCCGGAAAAGGCCCACGGCACAAAATCCGTGCCGTGGCGACGCGCTTATACTCGCTTGATATCGGTGCGCACGCGGTCGAGATATTTCCCCGTGGCGACGTCGATGCGCACCACTTCCCCCGGCCGGATAAACTGCGGCACCATGACTTCCATGCCGTTTTCAAGCCTGGCGAACTTGTAGGTGTTGTCCTGCTGTTGGTGGACAGGTTCCGCCGTCGTGTCGACTCGGATCTCCACCGCCGGCGGAAAGACTACATTGACGGGCGCAGCTTCGTAGAACTCCACCGCAATCATCATTTCGGTTTTCAGGAACTTGTGCGAGGGGCCAATCACCTCGAGGGGGATCGCGACCTGATCGTAGGTGACGGGGTTCATGAAGCAGGCGGAATCCGCGTCGCTGTAAAGGTACTCCATGTCCTGCTTGATGAGTTGCACATCCTCGACGCGCTCTTCCGGCCGCCAGCGCAGTTCTTTGAACGTGCCTTTGAGCACGCTCTTCAGCTTGGCGTGGACGCTGCCGGGCATCTTCCCCTGCCCCACGTGGTAGGTCGACTCGATCACCTTGAAAAGCTCTTCGCCGATCCTCACTACGGTGCCGGGTCGCAGTTGGGATGCAAGAATCATCGCCGCTTCCAAAGACGAATCATATCACGCCAGTGTGAGTTGGCAGTCGGTAGCCAAGGCATGTTCTTCAAAGCGTGGGTACGCAATGTGACTGCCCGGAAAAGGCCCACGGCACAATGCCAGTGGCGTGGCTACCTGCTACCCGCTTAGTGTACTATTTCTGTGGTGACCCCAAGGGAGAGACGCCAATGCCTGCCACGCCAGAAGCCAGAGCGCGCACGCGCGCTTTCGCACGCGTCATCGGTCCGTACCTCGTCATCGTGCCCGCCATCATCGCGGTGCGGGTGACGAACATAGGAACGACCCTGGCCGCCTTCTTCGAGAACCAAGCGCTGGTGTTGATTACGGGCAGCTTCCTATTGTTCGGCGGCCTGCTGATCATCGCGCACCACCAATATTGGTCGGGCCTGTCCGCAATCCTGATCTCTCTGTTTGGCTGGTTCCTGGCGCTGCGCGGCCTAGTGCTGATGGCTGCGCCGCAGTTGATCGCGAGGGCCGCTGCCGCCGCGATGAATATGATGCCGATTGCGCAGATCGGCTGCGGCTTCCTCGTGCTGATCGGCCTGTGGCTCACCTATGTCGGCTGGATCGCCAAGCCCCCCGCCGCGTCTTGAAAGAACGCTCAGGAACAAGCCCATCGACGCCAAGAACCTCGCCGCTTTCATCGTCGCCGAGCCGATTCCTGCCTCGTGTATAGGCCGGCAAGCCGGTAGCCACGCCAAGTTCTTCATGCCGTGGGTTCGTAACGTGATGGCCCTGAAAAAGCCCACGGCACTAAGGGCGTACCGTGGCGACCCGGTCTGCAAGCCCCGGAGGGGCGCAATATCACAGCCTACCGCAACGCGGTGGGGCATGCGCCCTGTCCCCCTCACCCCAACCCTCTCCCACGTCGGGGGAGAGGGTGTCCGTCAGAGAACGGACGGGTGAGGGAGGGGCCTTCTCTCCCCAGAGCTCGCGCCCTGGGCTATTGTTGTTCCGGCCCTTCGGGCCTGAAACGCCCGCGCCCAGTTTGTCCTGACGTAGGAAGGACCCTTGCACAAAACGCAAGGGTGGGGCACCCGCTTAACCTAATGGGTGGGCCACCCGTCCCACGGCATGCTGTCTATGTCGTGGGTCAGTAGAAGGGCCCACGGCACAAAGTCCGTGCCGTGGCTACCCCCCTTTGCCCCATCATCGCAGACATCATAGAACGATGTCGCGCCGCCCGCATTACTTGTCCAAGGGCATCACTTCGAGGATTTTGCCCAAAATGAACAGCGCCGCACTGCAAAACAGGCCCTTGGCCACGAAGTATGTGGGAATGCCACCTCGCTCGAAAAAGTTTGGCTTGAAACTTCCGTCGTCGACCATGGCTGCCCATAGGCACAGCATAAGAACCACGACGGCCAATATCGGGTTGACCATTCTCAGATAAGTTTTCATCATGACCTCACGAGAGCTGTGCAGTTTACCGCTAACCTCCACGGGCAAGCCATGGCGTGCCCCTACGTCCCGTGCCCACCCTCGCCCGACGCGAGGATTTGTCCCGATGTTCTTGATCGGGATGGGGCACCCGGCGCACGAATCCGTCTATGCGCTTGTCGCGGATGCGGACAAAGCTCTCGATGTACCACTTGTAGTCGTCAACAACGCGATCCCGGAGTGCAAATACATCCATAAGAATGCCTGTTTCACCTCACAATCACTTTGGACGGGCATTCCCGCTCACTGCGCGTTTGGCCGCAAGCTCATCTTCATAGTCCTGCTGATCCAACCCTTCAACGAACGCAATCATCGGGACAGCCGGTTCTCCAGGTGCCAAGGGATGAATCCTGCCTTCACGCTTCAATTGCAGAGTGTCGCGATCCAGCAAGTGCTGGCATTGCCTAAAGCACTCTTTTACTGTGCCGATGAACTGCTCCTGCTGGAACCTTCTTTGATAAAACGTAATCACCGAACTTATCAGCCCGTAGGCAATCAGAATCCTGAAGAATACCAGCCCCAGCCGCGCATACCAGCTATTTTCCTCGATGTTGCCGGCGCGAAAATTGAATATCTCCGGAATTTCCAGCAGGGCCACACCTATGGCTTCTTGGAGGAAGAACAGGAGCCACTGCCCCAGCGATTCGACGTTGCCTTTGAAACCGTTTGCTAGGGCCATACCCATTATGCAGGGGATGGCTCCGGCCGACACCGTCAGCAATTCGTCCAGATCGGTTTTCAATTTCGCTTTCTTTTTTTGGGGCCCCCACCGCACCAACAAAGCAAGCACAACCGCCAGCCCAATCAATGAGATTGTAGCGGCCATACCGGCTAGCTGTTCATAGCTGGCCGGTACCAACATTAGGAGTATGAAGGTCCAGAAAAAGCCAAGCCCCGGGATGATCAGACCTGGGCCAATAAAGCGTCCTCCGACGCGTAGGAATTTACCCCACGCCCCGTAGCGAATGTGCCGCATACCGTAACCGCGGATTGTCCATTCGTAACGATTCGGATCGTTCCAATCAAACATAGATTCTATGCGTTCGAGGTCGGCCGGCGTGCTTCTCATCATGGTGACGCCCCAAGTTGAAGCAAGGTAGCACAGAGTTCGGCTTTTTCGAACCCTGCGGGACCTTCCCTTGATTCAGAGCCGCAGAGTCTCTGAACCGCGAGACTCCGCGCTACACCCTTGTACGGGCCCGCCATGGCGTGCCCCTACGTCGCGCGCGCCCTCGGCCAACCCGCCACGCCTGTCATTCTGATCCCGCTCTGCGGGAGAAGAATCCGCAGTTCAACTACAGGCCCTTCGCCCCGATGAAGTGCGTCGGGACTCAGGGTGACAGATCATTCTCTATCGCACACATCGCAAAATGCGCGATGTATGCCCCACCCGCGAAGTTGTCCATTAAACGCGAATGATCTCGCCCTTGAGCGAGTAAAGGATGGCCAGCACGTCCTTCTTGGTCACTTCGTCGATACCGTGTTTGTCCAGCGCGCCCAGGATGTCGTCCATGACGGCCATGTACTCCTGCTCGCTGATATTCATCCCCTTGTGCGCGGCGCGCATATCCTTGCCGGTGTATTTCTCCGGGCCGCCCGATCC
>JACQNR010000262.1 GCA_016202975.1 Acidobacteriota bacterium | reverse complement strand
GCAATACGGCAAGCCTCCACCTTTGCGTCACCTCACCTGCCACTACACTCATAGGCTGTCCTCGGTGATCACCGGTCGCCAGTCCTCGCGCCCCGGAAGACCCAGACCAAGCACTGATCCAGTCAGTACGATCAGAAGCCAAATTGCAGGCCATGGAAATCCCGCGTCGACCCAGCGGTGGAACGCCACTGCGGCTGCCGCGAGAACTATGCCGGCTGCCAGAACTCTTGAGAGACACCGCCCCGCCCGTGGGGCGCACTTACCCCACGCCAGGTTGGAAAGAAAAATGGAACTGACCATGCCCTCGCGGACGACATCTGCCCATGCTGCTCCCGTCGCTCCGAATCGTGCCGAGAGGATCATCCCTAACAGTCCTCCCCCGATGATGCCGACGACAAGAGCACTGAAATAAACGACTGGCCGATCTAAAGCCACGAAGACATAGAAAAGGATGGAATTGAGCAGGACCAACGGAAGAGCTCCCGCAACGATCCTCAGCGCGCCGGTCGCCCCACCCAAATCACTCCCGTAGGTGAGTCGCAAAAGTTGAGGCGCGCCGAGCCAGACGAGCGATGACCCGCAGGTCGCCAGTAGGATTGCATACTTCAAGATTCCCTCTACGGATCGCACTGCGCTTCCGCGATCTTCACGTAGCTCTCGCGAAAGTCTGGGAAACAGGACTGTCATTCCCAATGAAGCGCCAAGATATGTGACAACCAGGAAAGAGGCTGCTGCCTGAAAGTTGCCAAGTTCGCGATTGGGAACGTACCGGCTCAGAATCAGAACATCCAGCCGAAGGTGCAGAGCTTGAAGAACCGCTGCTGCGCCGATCGGAGCAGCCGCCAGCACCATCGGTTTGAGGTCCAGCCATCGAATCTCCAGGGGAATGCCCTTAATGAAATTAGCGCGCAGGAGGCGCCAACCCATCCATGTTTCCGCAACCTGCCCCACGATCAGCGCCAAGACCATCGTCTCGAGATGGGCATGGGTAAGAAGCGCGATCCCTGCCCACGCAAACGTGAAAAGGGCGTTTATAGACTGCTGGACGGCGATGTAGTGCATCTGCTCGTGGGCCTTAAAAACAGACATGATTCCCTGAGAAAATGTTTGGAAAAGCAGCCGCAAAAGGAGGATGAAAAGTAAATTTCGGCGGGTACGGTCGCTTCCGCCCAGGAATCCCAAGGTCAGCACGAAAACGATGACCGCAATGGCCAGACAGGATTTCAATGCATACATCATTCCAAGAACCCTGCCGAGTCGGGAAGGGGTGGTGGCCAATTCCCGGACGGCCTGCATATGGAGGCCGAAATCAGGAACGAGCAGAAGAATGCTGGTCAGGGCAACGGCGTAACCGTATTGCCCTAGAGCGTCCGCGCCGAACCGCCGCGCGACAATAAGTGCCATAGCCAGCGTGGTGAGTCGCGTGGCCGCTTCGCCACCGAAGACGGCAAGGCCGTTCACGACCAGTCGACGCGGAATGATGCGGTCAATGGCAGGCATGATTGGTCTCAGGATCGCTCGACAGCAACGGGCTCTTCCTCCACGACAAAGTGAATCGACTTCGCGCGAAGATCTCGAACGCTTTCCAGCAATGCTGCCGCGACGGTCAGAAGCACGAGTCCCAAGAAGCCTCCCAGCAGGGTATTCAACAACAGGCGCGGACGAATCGGGCGCTCGGGCACAAGTGCCGGCGCAACCTGTTTGAGCTCATCGGATTTCGCGCTGACCGTCACCGAAGCATTTCGGTAGTCCCGTGCGGCGCTTTCAACCGCTTCCTGGGCCATCTTGAACTCGTGATTGGCCCTCTCGACTTCGTTTCGCGCCTGTGTGATGCGTAGGGACAGTTGTTCAATCTCGGCGTTGGCTTTCTTCAGTCGATTCAACGCTACCTGGATTCCCGAAGTTTCCGCCGCTGCGCTGGCCGTGGCATTAATCAGATCACGGCGAATCTCCTCGCCCGTGGTGTTTAGAGATTCTTCGGTGATAGACAGCGGCGAGGATTGGTCCGTGTGCCGTTGTTCGGTGAGGCGGTCCAGAAACTTGTTGCTGATCACGCTTTTGGTCAGGCGGAATGTCTGTGGTTCCTTACGCAGCGCTTCTTGCAGGGTGGTGCTCTTGCTCTGATTCTGCGCCAGCCCGAGAGAAAGCTGGAGATTCTGGCCAGAGAGTTGCTCCTTCTCGTTCAGGAGGATGCTGAGCTGCTTTTCGAGGTCTTCCAGGTGTCCCGCTTGCAATGCCTGAAGACGCTGGCGTTGTGCGTCTTCCTGATGTGCTTGAGCTTGGTCGAGGCGTCGCTTCAGAAACTCCTGAGTCGCCCGTGTATCACGTGCGTTCATCTGCTCCACCAGGTCTTCGCTGCCTGCCGCCAGGCCATTAGCGAGCGCCGCCGCCAGAATCGCGTCCGGAAATTCAACATTGACTTCGAGCAAGCGAGAGGCTTTCGGAATCGAGACGTCGAGATAGTCTTTGCGGCGGAAACTCTCTACGGACAGGTTGTAGGGCCGGGCGTCCAAGTGGAGACTCCGGATTTGCTTCTCGATTAGGACATCGTTGTCGACGATCGGGATGTAAGTATTGATCGTCGTGATCTGCTGCCAGGCGACCTCGCGGGACGATGGTCCAATTTTCGACTCGGAGACCATAAGGTAAGTCGTAGCGCGGTAGATCTTGGGCAAGAACAAGCTGACGACGAGTGCGGTCGCCGCGCACAAGACTGTTCCGCCTAGAATCCAGCGCCAATGGCGAGCAAGCCTCACAATCCTGTTAAACAAATGCTCATCCGAATCGTAATTCATCATGGCTATGCTTGGGCCCCGCGGGCCCCCTCCATATTCAATAAGCGTTCCGGTGGAAGAATGTCCTCGTCAGCGTGAGGAGAAGGATCTTGATGTCCAGTGCCAGGGCCCAATGGCGAATGTAGTAGAGATCATGCTCTACGCGCTCGGGGATGGACGTGTCTCCTCTCCAGCCGTTGACTTGCGCCCACCCCGTGATTCCGCATTTGACATACTGCCGAAGCATGTACTGGGGTATCTGCTGCCGGAATCGATTTAGGAAGCACGGGCGTTCGGGACGGGGCCCCACGACGCTCATGTTTCCAAGCAGAACGTTCCAGAATTGCGGCAATTCATCCAGATTGCTGCGCCGCAACCAGCGGCCCAAAGGGGTTACGAACGGCGAGTTGGGGGTCGTCCAATGCGCACCATGCTCCAGCGTGGGATCCGGGCGCATGGTGCGGAACTTATACATCTTGAACCTTCTCCCGTTAAGGCCCACTCGCTCCTGCGAGAACAAGACAGGACCGGCTGACGTGATTTTGATCGCCAGTGCGATAAGTGCATAAACGGGGGACAGCACAACCAGAACAAGGATGGAGAGAACGATGTCCAACATCCTCTTCAAAACCGAATAGGCCAAGCGGTCGGGGGGGTAGGTTCGAACGTTGACGAGGGGAAGGCCGTCGAAGTCATACACCTGCGTGTCACTCTGAACAATTGGAAACAGGTCGGGCACGACCCTCACGTTGATGCCCCGGCTTTCGCACTCCTTGACGATGAGGCCAGTTACAGCGTGGGCATTTGCGGGCAACCCCAAAATGACGTCGTCTATATGCTGCGAGTCGAAGAGGGCGCAGATTTCCTGCAAAAGGCCTTCAGCCAAAGGAGTGCTTTGACGATGATCGAAGCGACGGATGATCCGGTATCCGAAATTGGCGCGCTGCTCAAACTTTCTGGATAGACGATCTCCAATGTCAGGGGCGGCAATAATTACAAGATTCTTGATATTGTAGCCGCGGCGCCTCAAGAACCTGAGCACGAACCGCACGCCAAGCCGGAGGAAGCCTAGGACGACAAAATTCATACACGTCAGTTCGAGCAGAAAGTGAGGTCTGGGTTCGAGCGTCGGAATCAGACGAGTCAGACCTTCCAGCACTACCAGGCTGACAAGGCAAACCCTCGTCAGCACCCAGAAATCGGCAAAGACGGAAGCCAGCCGGCGGGAACGGTACATTCCGCAGTGAACGAGCGATGCGAGCCAAACCCCCAGAATCCAACCCAGCGGCAGAATATCATGGGCGGAAAGAAGGCTGGAGGGATAGACCATTCCGCGATTGATGAGCGCCACCAGCAGCAAATAATCGGCTGCCGCGACAGCCAAATCGCAGACCGCCAAGTACGTGTTGATCAAGAATGACCGGACTTCCAACATAGTCTTTGGTTTCAGACCCGAACGGGCCGCTCCCGCCTCAGAGGCCGGTCGCAGCGATTGCGCCAATTCACGAATGACGCAACCTGCCCCATCCCCCGACAGGCTGCCGTGGGAACAGGAAACGGATTGTGGCTATGCATTCCCCTCTTTCTCGGTCATTGACTTCGCCCGGAGGCGGCGCCACCGTGAGTGTTCCAGCGCATATCCCAGAGACGCGGTAATGTGGTGACGGACCCGGCCCACGGTGTAAAACGTTTGCTGCAGACCGTGCGGGGAATACAGCAGAGCTTGGAGCGCAGATGCAAATACTTCCCGGACACGCTTCCAGGTTGGGAGCAAACGCCGTCGTGACGGGGCCTCCCGAAAAGGCGAACTGGCTGCGAATTCCCGCTGCAGAAAGTGTGAAAACTTTGTCTTGCGAAAGTTGTCAATAGCCAAGGCCTCTCCGTAACGATCAACCCAGAGGCGCTGGGGAGGTGTCAGGACGTTTATGGCAAGTGACCTCGCCGAGATTGGAATTTCACATTGCAACAATCGCTCCGCCAGAGCGAACACTACACCCGCGGCTTGGGAAAGGTACGGCACCCCCAGTATTCGTTCTTCAAAACGCCGCCAGAAATCCGCATCCGAGCGGCGCGTGTCCAGGAAGCAGGCCATTTCATAAAGTACGGACAATCGGCACCAGCTTCGGAACAGGTGGCGGAGCGCGTGAAGAACTTCGAAGAGCAGAGCATCCTCCTCGCAAAGGGCAGGGTACGTTTGACCGCCCCATGAGCGGTCTACCGCTCGCTGCAGGAAGTCCTTAGGGAGTCGAAACGGAACGCCTTCTGACTCCGAATCCCAAAGTTGGGTATGAATTTCGACGGCCCGGGCCAGCCGGGATGAATAGAGATTGTTGCGACCCTCGCGAGGCCATGCAGGAGTGCCGGAAAGAATGTAGGCGCGCGGATGGGCCTCATGAGACTCTTTGGGGATATAACCCGCTGAGCGCAGCGCGAGATCGACAGTCGTCGAAGACTCCGGCTCAACAAGAAAATCGTGATCGAATTGGGTCCTCAGGTTGGCATCATGACAATAGTCAGGGACCTTGGAGAATCCCTTGAGCGCGGCGTACCTGATGTCATAGCGCCGAAACAGGTTATTCAGGCCGAAGAATTCGTCCGCAATTCTTGTGACCCTCTGGCGATTGTCCAAGAAGTTCTTGTTCAATCGGTCTTTGACGAACGGCGGGAGTTTTGCCCCTCCATCCGACTTCTCCATCGCGTCGAAGAAGTAAAGCGAGAGGCCGCTGACATCGAGCCAATCCAAGATCCGCAACCATTCAGGCGGGCGGAAGCAGGCTAACTCCTGACCCGCCGACCCCGAGCAGCCTGAAACATTAAGACAGCCGATAATGCTGCGCGCCAGTTGCTGGTTCATGTCTGCCTCTCCAACAGCTGATGCATTTCGAAGACACTTCGATAGATGCGTGCTGCCGACGATGATTCTTTGCATGTCAGACGAAAGGCTGGCAATTCCTGCAGGGCTCGGAGCGCTCTTTGACGTTCAGACTCAAACCACTGTTCCTCCTTGTAGGGAATGAACGACCCCAGGCGTTGCCCAAGCTCCAACTTGGGCAGGGGAACCAATCGCGGCGAGGTCGCAATGCCCCTTTCGAGGAAAATACACGCGGTCGGCTTGACCGCGTGCATCGTGACTGGATGATCCGACTTGGCTAGGGCCAGGAAGCTATTGTCGCCCTGATTCACAACGCGAGCGCGGGAGAGCAGCTCCGGAAATAATTGTGCCGAAGCCGCGCGGAATGCAGCTGGCCAAAAGTCTCCCCAAGCCTGCAGCTTACTTCCCTGGAATTCCAAGAAGACGGATTGGTCGGATTGGAATTCCAACCCTTCGCCCTGGGCGAAATAGCTCGACGTAGTTTTTCCGCTTCCGGATTCACCGAATATGAGGAGGCCTTGCCCTGCTTTTGCAACGCAGGCTGACGTGATGGGAAGCAAACCGAGCGCGGGCGCACAGAGATAGAAGAGTGCGGGAATGAAGATGCTGACAAGTCCGGGCTCGTCCTCCGCCAAACCACCCCCTAGTAGCGCCACGGCTTCTCTTGCTTCCAGATCGACTGCAATAAAGCTGCGCTGACCGACATTAATGAACCTCAGGGCCGGCCCCGAGAATGCTGTCATTCTCGGCCACGGAGGCTTGCTGACATCGTCAGGACCGGTAATGATTCGCCAGTCGAATTGTGGAGAGGATAATGATGTTTCCGGTGCAGGGCCGAATAGGCGGCGGAGGCATTCGAGAATTGCAGGATTGTTGGTTGCAATCCTGAGCGTCCGGTCCATAGCTCCGAAACACTCGACGAAAGGGGTCGGCGTGAAGCGGCGCAACGGATCAGGGCGCGCAACGGTCACGGTTTGATTAACCGGTGTCTGGACAGAAGGGGGGTTGAAGGGCCTTCTATTCGGAGCCAGCAAGAAACTCTTCAGTTCTTGCGCTACGTCGTGGGGACTCCCGCCGTACTGAAGGGCCCAGCAGTTCCTGGTCGAAAGAGCTGTTAGGACTTGACGCTGATGGTTGATGACATCACTCGTTTCTTGGAGGAGACCATGCTCCAGCCGTTGAGCAGCTACAGGAGGAGAGACCGCCGTCGCCAAAAACTGCGGACTCGATTGACGTTCGAGGAAAACAATGTCCGCGGGCTCAGGGCGCAAGTCTGCCGAGAAATTCGACACTGGCCCGGGAAGAATGTACGTGGCCTCTTCGTGCCCCCATTGGCATGCCGGTGCGATATCCCGCACGTCCGGGAAGAAGTGGCGGCCTTCCCGGCGAAGCTTCGCATAGGGAAGAATCCCGTACGCAGCCAGGTTCGTACCGTTGTGTGAAATCAATGTTCGGTCGTCTGAGAGAAAATGAAAGCCAATTTGTGCAAGGGCAATCGCCAAGGTAGTTTTCCCTGAGCCCGATGGACCAGCCAGCAGGAACGCCCGGCCTTCATGAGCCACGCCCGCGCAATGCAGAACCGTCAATCCCAATGAGGGCGCAAGAGCCGAAAACATGACGGGTAGAATCACCGTCTTCCACATAACGTCGTCAGCTGCCAGTGTCGGCGAGAATCTTCCGTGGACGGCGGACGTGCGAAGGTTAATCAAGAATGAGTTCAGGTGGTCCAGGCCCCCGAAGACGAGATGAGAGAGTCCTCGAAACAGAGGCATGGGCCAGGGCGGTCCGGAGTCCACTGAAGGATCAACCCAAAGCCGGAAGTTCACACTGGGTCCCCGGGTAAGATCCGATTCCGCTCCGAGCAGCTCACGTGCGAATCCGAGAATGGAATTGGAATTGGTTGCGACAGACAGTCGGATGCCCGCCACATTGAAAGTCTTAGTCAGGTGTGTATGCGCGTCCTGTCGAAGGAAATCAGGCCGGGCCATTGAACACGTTCGGTCGCGCGCGTTCAACCAGTGTTGATGGCTGGTCAGATCATCCCGCTCTATCATTCCGTATCGGCCCCACATTTTGTGAGGCAAAAATAACACCGCGGGAAAAGCGGAGTGTCAGACGGATGTTGGAAAATTGTAAAGTTTGAGATGAACGGGCAGTCGCACTAAAAATGAATATGTGATTTCTATGTGTCGAAAACCCGGCGGGGAGGCGATAGAGGCAACCGCAGGGCGAACACTGAGCCGTGCTCTCCGGTGGATTCGACGCAGATCTCACCGCCGTGATCCTGAACAATTTTGTGCGCGACGGCGAGACCGAGTCCGGTGCCGTTCTCTTTCCCGTGACTGACGAAGGGCTGAAAAATGGAATCCAGGATGTTCGGGGGAATACCCGGCCCGTTGTCAGCAACCCGAATTTCTACTGCCCCTTCAGTTCGGCGGGCCGTCAGTTCAATCTTTCCCGACTCTGGAGAAACCGCCTCGCACGCATTCAGAAGCAGATTGTGAAATACCCGTTCCAGCTTCTTGGCGTCAAACCAGCTTTCGATTACTCCTTGTTGTGAAAGCGTGATTCCGATCCGGGCAAATTCGGGCCGCGCGCGTACCACATGGATGGCGTGTTCCATCGGCTCCCTGATATTCCCAAATGCCGGAGTAAGGGTTTGCTGGCCTTTGGAGAAATCGAGAAGCGAGGAAATCAAGTCGGTCATTCGTGCCACAGACATTCGAATTTCTCCGTACAGTTCCTTTCTTTGCTGATCGTTCAGGCTGTTATCGGAGAGGAACTCCGCGTAGGCCAGAATAGCGGTGAGGGGGTGGCGTAGATCGTGAGAGATTGAACTCGCCATGCGGCCCACCGTTGCCAGGCGGTCGGCCTGCAGCAGTTCCCGTTGGGAATTCTGAAGGCTGTTGCGCATATTGTCGAAAGCCATGGTCAACTCTTCCACTTCGTCGTTGCTATGACCGTCGAGAGGGTAGCTGAAATCTCCCTTCTCCAGAGCGTGCACGCCAGAAACCAGATTCGACAAGGGCCGGGTGAAGGTATGGGCTAGCAGAAATACGAGTGCGGACCCCGCCAGAATCGCCACTAACCCCACGCCGAGCAGCAGCCGATTGAGGCTGTTAAGGAATGCAGTGGCCTGGTCGTAGGATTTCAGGACCGTGAGTCGGACAGGAACCTCCCCGGCCGGCGAGAGGTCGACTGAAGTGCCAATGAACTCTTCACCGGCAAGTCGCATGTCGCCGGGTCTTGCGGGCCCCGATATGGAAGGAGCCCTGCGGGCGAATTCGGCCTGTTGGTCATGAGCCAAAGTGCTCACAACCAGATTGCTTCCATAGCTGAATGCCACATGACCCGACGCCACACGGCGCACAACCTCTGCCACCTGCTTATCGATCTCATACCCCACGGCGAGCATGCCGATGGGGACATTATTTGCCGGCGATCCGAAGTAGATAGGCATCAGGAATGTTTCGTAAAGGTGGCCTTGACCGAACCACCAGTCGCTAGTTGCTCCCCTCTGGAGGGCGCCTGAGACCGAGACTTGCGCAGCCTGGCGATCGAAGCCTCTGGTGGCTGTCTGAAGAGCAACGACTCTTCCCGTGCGGTCCGCCAGGACAAAGAGGTCGCTTCCCACCAGTCGCCAGAAATCCATCGATGCGTCCTGGATGGTGACCTCGTCCTGTGTGGTCATGAGTGCCTTAAGACTGGGAAGATTGGCCAGCAGAGCAGCAGATCGCGCAAGGGTGGCCTGACGTTCGCGCTGAAAACTCTGGAAAATAACGACCGAATTGCTGAGCGATTCGGCTATTTCCTGACGGGCCCGCGATTGCAGACGGTGTTGAACAATATATAGGGAAGAGGATATGAGCGCAGTAGAGGTGAGGACCAACGAGAGCAACAGTTTGGTTCGAAGACGGATCCTGACCATCCTGTCCTGTGCCGTCCGAAAGATTCTTTATCCTCGCTCGTCCGATTCGAGCAACTGAAAGTGCAGATCGATAACGGCCTTCAAGGGACGAATTTGTAGCCCACCCCATGGACCGTCCGGAAGTGTACAGGGTTTATGGGTTCCTTTTCGAGCTTCTGGCGCAGTTGCAGAATGTGATTGTCCACAGTGCGGGTGGAAGGGTAACACTCGTAGCCCCACACCTCATTCAGCAACTCGTCCCGCGAGATGACACGTTCTGGATTCTGAATGAAGTATTTGAGTGCCTTGAATTCCCGCGGGGTCAGAGTGACGGGTTTACCGTTCCGGTTCAGTTCCATTTTGGCGAAGTCAACGGAAATGTCATCGAACGAATACTTGTCAATGACCTTGGAGCCTGGCTGAGCCCTGCGCAAGACGGCCCGCACTCGCGCCAGGAGTTCCTTGGGGCTGAAAGGCTTTGTCACATAGTCGTCCGCGCCCAGTTCCAACAACAGGACTTTGTCAACTTCATCGGACGCCGCGCTCAGAATAATAATGGGGAGGGAGGGCGCTTCTGCCCGGATTTGGCGACACACCTCGCGCCCCGGAAGCTTGGGCAGCTTCAGGTCTAACAGGACGAGTAGGGGGGCGGCGGCCCGAAAGGCAGCTAAACCCGCGACCCCATCGGTAGCAAATTCTACAGCGAAACCTTCACCTTCAAAAAGGCGCCGGAATATTTTGTGGATGGTCCGATCATCCTCGATTACCAGAACCTTTTGCATGGGCGGTCAAATCCCCCCTCGGCTTGTGATCTGCCGCGCCTCTAAACCCGAAACACTGTTTAATTGGCTTTCGTAATGATAGCACTTCGCCAAGTGACCAGCCAGCCCAGCAAATCCTTTACAAATTGACTACAGAGGCCTGACCAGCCTTTCTCTGCACCGTGCTATCTCTGTATTGGCGAGGAGGCCGTGTGAAAAAAGAAACGAAACATCAAACGTCATTGGAAGTGCAGCTTGGAAGTGACAAACTCCCCCGGAGGCATTGGGGGGGGGGGGTCATGCTTCTCGTGACAGGAGCGTTTCTATTCGTCAACCCTGTGCTTAGGGCGGTTCCCGCACCTGGCGGTGACCCCGCTGAAGCCTCGCGCCCGGGTTCGCCGACCGTTGTCAATTCAGCTGAGCCGGGTGCTGAAACGGCAATGATACTGGGGATCGAGTTCGTAGAGGGATCCGAGTCCTCGGTGATCGTTAAGCGTGAAGGGAAGACTTATCTGGTGGATTTGGCTTCCCGAACCGTGCGAGAAGTCGAGGGCGGTCCGGCGCCCCCCCGCGCACCGGCCAAAGCTGCCACTCAACCGCTGGGGGCTCAGGCAGTTGCTTCCGCGCCGCAGCCACAAAAGAAGGCGGACGAGAAGGTGTACGAGGCCGGAGACGACTTCGTCTTCAGCCTGCCGACGGGTCGCCGCCTGGACCGTCATGGAGTTTATGTCAATTTCAACCACAGATTCGCGTTCAACACCGCATTCACTGGGAAGGCTCGCGGGCATGTCCTGAGCGGATTGGATGACTATGCGCTCGCGTCCTTTGGTTTCCGCTTCGGGCTCACGAAAAATGCGTCGCTTGGAATCTACCGGTCTCCCAGCGTCATCGGGCGGCCCATTCAATTGACAGCGGGATATCACTTCCTTGATGAGCATGACGGCGGCCCGTTCAATGGTGAAGTCCGGTTTTCAGTAGAAGGCCAGAACGACTTTTCAAAAAATTTCACTGCAGACTTCGAGGGAATCTTTTCCCGCAGTCTGACACGTCACGCGCAGATCTACTTCGTTCCGACGGTTTCCGTCCAGAATCGCCCGCTGGTTCCCCCGCAACGTCTGATCGAGAACCCTTGGCCCAACCTACCGGGCTTCAACACTTTCGCGGTTGGATTTGGTGCGAGCGTCGACATCCGGCCTACTATTGCCTTGGTGGCTGAGGTGATTCCCACCTTCGTCAACGGGCGAGATTTAGGGATACACAGACCTCCCTATTCATTCGGAATTCAGAAGAAAATTTTTAAACACGCGTTCACATTTGGCTTCTCGAACAGCCCGGGAACCACGGTCTCCCAGCGGGCGGCAACTCGCGCCACATTGCTTGGCGACCCTTCCGCAGATAAACCAAGCGGGTTGTTCGTGGCTTTCGACCTGATGCGCCAGCTTCACTAGCAGGCAATATGGGAACGGCAGGAGCATACTTCGCGGCCGACGACCGGAGGCCACTAACCGGGAATTGGACGGGCCAGATCATCGCTGGGCTTCAGAAAGAAACTGCCGATGTTCAGGCAATGACGGTGGCAATCTGGTGCGTTCCTCTTTCGATAGCCGTGGCAGAGTTCTTTCTGTCCGTGGCGCTCTTATGCAGAATCATCCGCTACGCAAGGGGGCAGGATCGCATCGTGCTCCCTCGCGCCTTTTGGTACTGGCTGGCTTGGGCGGGACTCACCTGCATGTCTGTAGGGTTTTCGCCCGAGCCAACCGCGGGATGGCACCTGATTCGTCGACTGCTTCTAGTGGCGTGCCTTTTCTTGGTTGTACCCGCAATCAGGAATTCCTCCCAACTCCTTTTTGTATGGAAAGGCGTGTTTGTTACCTCAGCCATCGGCTCTCTCTTCCTGATTGGAGATTTCATTTCACGTTGGTTCTACTATCGCGGCGAATTATCGGTGGGCGGGGACCCTGGGTTTTATCTTCGTACTGGTGGTCTGCTGAATCACTGGATGGTTTGGGGAACTGTGGAAGTCGTCGTCCTGGGTGGTATGCTGGCCTTCATCCACGCCTTCCCACTGGAAAGATGGAAATGGTTGCCAGCGATCCTCCTCAATGGATTGGCCATTCTCCTGAGCCTCACGCGTATGATTTGGATCGCCAGTGTTTTCCTTCTGGGCCTGGTGCTGATCCTTCGGCGCTCGCGGTGGGTTTGGGCCCTTCCGGCGACGGCCGTCGCACTTTACTTCCTTGCACCCGGGGCAATTGGTTCGCGCCTGCGGGACTCCGTTCGGGCCGATTACTACTCCAACTTCGAACGTGTTCAAATGCTCCGCGTGGGCTGGAGCATGATCAAGCAGCACCCGTTCGCAGGGGTCGGTGCAGGGCAGATCGAAAAACAGTACCACCGCTATCTTGCGCCCCACGACCCGATCCCGGCTTATCACGGTCACCTCCACAACAACTTAGTTCAAACCGCGGCTGAATCCGGTTTGCCTGTCGCCGCCGCGGCCATGCTGTTTTGCGCAATACTCTTCATGGATATCGGCAAGTTGGTTCGAACATCGCTGACCCAGGAGGATCAATTCCTGTCACTGGCCGCTCTGCTGGCTCTTTGCGGATTCCTATTGGCTGGATGTTTTGACTACACCTACGGGCACTCGCTGGGTTTGATTCTGCTGTCTTTTGGCGTCATTCCTGCTCTTTCAACTAAACCTTGTTCTGCCCCTGGCGACAGTCGGCATTACGCCGGGAAGAACAGCCATGGACCCCACCAGGCCAGTCAGGCGCGGTTGGAATCATTGCGTGAAGGATAACTTCACGCCCTTAGATGGATCGCGTGCGTCTCCGTAAGTATTCGCGCGTGAGGAGAAAGGTGGTTGGCAATGCGCGATTTCAAGCGGCCCTTAGGCTGGTTGCGCCTCTCGGCCTGGGGGCCAATGTTGGGGGGCCTGGTATTTCTTGGAATCGTGTGTTCACTTCCCAGCCGCGGGGAGTCTCCGCAAACGATTGAAGCCATCCCGCGAACATGGGGCGACGCAGCGCTTCGTACGCTCGAGGTTCCCTTGGTGAATGCCGCAGCTTCGCCGATCCATCTTTCCTCAGATGACTACTACAGGATTCCTGTCCGCACCATATATAAGAGCTATCCCGTATTTCATCCGGACAACGAACCTCGCGGTTACGTGGATTGGCTCAAACGGCAGGAGCCCCAAGTTGCGGTCGATTTCTCTCAACTCAAGGGAAAAGGTGACTGGATACGGGCGGGAGAATTAGTTTTTGATGCTCCTATTACGTTCGACAGTCAGATGTTCATCAATCAGGAAGATGTTCGTAACCCGACCTGGTACAAGGAACTGGATATTCCTGCCGCTGGCGATGGCGTTGTTCCGTTCGTCAGCTACGTGATCCGCGAAAAGGGGAAAGTCGAGTTGGGGTCCGACTCTTGTGCTACCTGCCACGCGCGAGTTCTGCCAGACGGAACAGTGGTCAAAGGAGCGCAGGTAATCTGCCTTACGATCGTGCCGCGGCCTACGCAATCAAAAGACAATTGCAGAGAGGGGCCGATTCCTCACAATTGCTGACGGAAGCCCGGAAGGAGCGCCGTTTGGCTTTCGGCGTTCCATGGCTCGCGGCAGATCCGAACAGCGTCATTGAGCGGATGTCCCTTGGCGAAATTGCCGCTTTGCATGACGCCGTCCCGCCGGGTCTGGCGGTCCGAGTAAATACAAGCCTCCTTTATCCCCCTCAGATACCCAGCTTGATCGGGCTGCAAGACATTCGCTACTTTGATCACACGGGTCTAATTCGCCACCGTACGATAGGCGACCTGATGCGATATGCCGCGTTGGTGCAGGGCGCGGTCCGCTTTGATCGGTTTCTCGATTTTCGCGCCCATGATCCTCTGCTGGACCCCTCTACCCAGATGCGATACAGCGATGAGCAGCTCTATGCTCTGGCTCTCTACCTCTATTCCCTCAAGCCCCCACCCAACCCGAACAAGTTCGATGCCCGTGCGAAGCGCGGACAAGAGATTTTTGAAAGTGAGGGTTGCGGCACATGCCACACGCCTCCGCTTTACACCAACAATAAGCTGACCCCGGCGAAGGGTTACGTCCCCCCTGAGGGCCAGTCCACGCAGATTGTCATCTTTTATGTGTGGAAACAGACCCGCGCCTGGCGTTGGCGACGCGCGAAGGAACGGGGTATTACAAGGTGCCGTCCCTTCGCGGCGTGTGCTATCGAGGTCCCTTCGGCCACGACGGGACAGAGGCCACGCTGAGCGACTGGTTCGACCCGCGCCGATTGCGCGATGATCATACGCCCACCGCCTTTCGTGAGGCCGGCACGCCACACCATACGGTCAAGGGTCATAGCTTTGGACTCGATCTGCCGGAAGCCGACCGAAAGGCGCTCATCGCTTTTCTGAATACTCTTTGAAGGATCCTCTCCGAACTTTGCTTTCAGCCTCGCCGTCGGTCTGAACAATAATCTGGTCGCCCTGACAATTTTTTTGCAGACGGCGGATTTGGCCGTGACACCCCCATAAGTGGCACTTGTTAACTTTGTACCTGTTCAAGCTGGGCATCAGCAGGACTGTGGGGGGAACTTGAGCAGCAAAAGGAAAGTCGTTTTCTTCTTCCCTTCGTTCTCAAGCAGGGAGGCCACTGCCCCCCTCGGCATCCTTGCGGTCTCCACGCCACTTCTCAAGGCGGGCTACAGCGTAACCATCATCGACTCGACCCTCACTCCCAATTTCGAGAAGCGTGTTCTTGCGGAAGTAAAAGATGCGCTCTGTCTGGCGATATCCCTCGTTACGGGTCCGATGATCAGAGAGACCGTGCAAGTTGCCCGGGCTGTAAAAGCATGGAACCCGGAATTTCCGGTGGTTCTGGGAGGATGGCATCCTTCTCTATTACCCGATCAGACGCTCGAAGCAGACTGCGTGGACGTGGTCGTGCGCGGTCAAGGCGAAGAAGCGATGCTGGAAGTGGTCGAGCATTTGGAGGCTGGCGAGCCGCTGGACAAAGTACTGGGTGTGGGATTCAAGCGTGATGGTTCCCTGGTTTTCACGCCTATCCGGCCTTTAAGGCCCATCGCGGAGCTCCCCCCCAAGGCCTACCACCTCGCGGATTTTGACGCCTACGAACGGCTTTGCGGCCGGCGCTGGGCCATGTACACCTCAAGCCTGGCCTGTCCGTTTAATTGCTCGTATTGCACCAACGCGGGAGTGTACGGGCGCAATTGGAATGCCCTGCCTGCCGAGCAGGTGGTGGAAGAAACCCACGACCTCACCACGCGATATGACATCGAGATGCTGTGGATCGTGGATGATAATTTCCTCGTCGACATTGACCGCGCCCTGAAGATTGGCGAGGGCTTGGTTCGCGTTGGCGGGAAATTTCGCTGGAGCATTCAGGCAACGACGAATTTAACTGCCCGTCTGACCGCGGATGACCTCCGCCTGCTCCATCGCGCCGGATTGCATCAGATCTGCCAGGGCGTCGATTCTGCATCACCCAAAATCCTGAAACTGATGAACAAGACGTTTCAGGATTTCGAGTCCATCTACCTCTCGGCGGAACGATGCCTGGCGGCAGGAATTCGCCCGTCTTTCAACATCATTTTTGGCTATCCCGGCGAGGGGGCGCCGGAGCGGCAAGCCACTCTCCGCTTTATCATGGACGTGTGCCAGCGTTACCCAGGCGCCGAATTCTGGACAAATATCTTCACTCCCTATCCGGGGTCCCCCATCATGCCGCATGCTCATGAGCTTGGCATTGAACTGCCTTCCTCACTGGAAGGTTGGGCAGATTACTTCCCTCGATACACCGTATTGCCCTGGCTGAATGGGCGCGAACACCGGCGCGTCCAGACGATGCGTGAATATCTTCGCATGGCGTTCGACCGTCAACCCATCGCACAGCATGAAGTGAGCCCGGCGGTCCGCGCCGCACAGCACGCCTTGAGCCTGCCGGCACGGTGGAGGCTGAACCACGATTTCTACGCACTCCCCTTCGAAGTCTGGATTAATCAGCGGCTAAAGCGCCGCATGAAGGTCAGCAAGCCCAGCGTCGATGCCAAACTTCTGGAACGCGCTGCTGCCGCGAACTGTTCACCAGAAACAGCCGGGTAGAGAGGGAAAAGACCGAGGCGATGTGTCTTGACTACTTAGCGCAGACCGCATGCTTTTCATGAAGGTTTCTGTCGTCCGTCTGAATCGGGAGGGAAATTGATCGACGTCCTGTTGACGCATTCCTACCACATGCACTTCGACCGCAAACAGGCGCGGAAGATGCAGCCCTATCCTCCCCTGGGCACGCTTTATGCCGCTGCGCTGCTGCGCCAGAAGGGCTATCGGGTGGCAATCTTCGACAGCATGCTTGAAGACCCCGAGCGAGGCTTTCCCGAAGCCGTGGCGCGCCACCGCCCGCGAATGGTTGCTATCTGCGAAGACAATTTCAATTTTCTGTCCAAGATGTGCCTGACTCGCATGCGGGAAGTGGCCTTCGGAATGATCGATTTTGCCCGGGCACGTGGAGCCACGGTGCTCGTGAACGGCTCCGATGCCTCCGACCGCGCCGCCGATTACCTGGAGCACGGTGCAGACTGTGTACTCCTAGGAGAAGTCGAATGGACACTGGTAGAGATGGTCGAATCCATTCTGTGCAATTCCAAAAAAGCCTGCCGCGAGATTGCCGGCCTCGTGTACCTCGATCCCAGCCGTCGCACCTTGACTCGCACCGCGCCGCGACCGCTCATGCGAAATCTGGACGTACTCCCGTTCCCCGCCCGTGACCTCGTGGACATTGGGCGGTACAAGGAAGTCTGGAAACAGGCCCACGGATATTTCTCCCTCAACCTGGTGGCGAGTCGAGGATGCCCTTACCGCTGCAACTGGTGCGCCAAGCCCATCTATGGCGACTCCTTTCATGTTCGGACAGCGGAAAGCGTGGCGCGGGAGATGGAGGAACTTAAAGTCCAATACGATGCTAACCACCTGTGGTTTGCGGACGACACGTTTGGCTTGCAGTCAAAGTGGGTGGATGAGCTGGCCGGGCAAGTGGAACAGCGTCAAGCAGCTGTCCCCTTCAAGATGCAGTGCCGGGCGGACCTCATGAAGGAATCCACGGTCAATGCTCTCCGGCACGCAGGATGCGCCGAGGTCTGGATGGGAGTGGAATCAGGTTCGCAGAAGATCCTCGACGCAATGGAAAAGGGGCTGCAAGTCGAGCAGGTTCGGCATGCGACAGAGATTTTGCGCCGGGCGGGAATCCGCGCCTGTTTCTTTCTGCAGTTTGGCTACCCCGGAGAAACCTGGGTGGACATTCGCAAGACCGTCGATCTGGTAAAGCAAACGCGGCCGGATGACATCGGGGTGTCGGTTTCCTATCCATTGCCCGGCACGCGATTCCATGCGCGCGTACGCGAACAGTTGGGTGAGAAGACGAATTGGATGGATAGCGAAGACCTCTCGATGATGTTTCAGGGACCGTACACGAGCGAGTTCTATAGGGCTCTGCACGCTGCGCTGCACGCGGAGGTCGCCACATGGGCCGCGCCGGACGGTTGGAAACCTTCGGGCCCTCAAGCTGCCGCCTGCACCGCTGAAGCCGACCTGGCGCGACTGCATGAACTGTGGGCCCTGGTGGAACAGATGGAGAGACAGTGCCAGAGCCCTGACCCCACGCCTCTCCCGGCGCTTGCCTTTTCCGGCGCGATAACAGGTTAGGCAACTCTTGACGCGCAAGAACAAGAGTCAGATTACGGGAGATCTCAACGAAATTTCCATGGATCTGCTTCTAACACACGGCTTCTTTCTCTCGGAGGATCCCAAAGAGCTCCGAATTCAGAAGCCTTACGTCCCTCTCGGCATTCTTTACCTGACCTCTTATTTGCGGTCGAAGGGGTTCAGCGTGGAGTTGCACGACACCACGTTCTCTTCACGGAAGGAACTGTTCGACCTTCTCCGAGCGACGCCGCCTTCGGTCCTGGGAGTATACGCAAATCTCATGACGCGGCCCGCGGTGGTCGAGATCCTCAGCATGGCCAAAGAAGCGGGTTGGAAAACCGTGGTGGGAGGGCCGGAGCCGGCCGCCTACACGGCGGAGTACCTGACAGCGGGTGCGGACGTAGTCGTAATTGGCGAAGGTGAGCACGCGCTGGAAGAGTTGCTGCCCGCACTCCGCTCAGGGATGCCAAGCGAACTGGAAAGCGTGCGAGGAATCGCCTTTCTTGGACGGGATGGGCAAGTTCATCGCACTCCCCCCCGCCCGCAAATTTCCGATCTTGATGCCCAGCCCTGGCCGGCGCGCGAGGCCGCGAATATCGAACAGTACCTGCAAACCTGGCGGGAACATCACGGCATGGGCTCCGTATCCATGATCACAGCCCGGGGCTGTCCCTACCATTGCCGATGGTGCAGCCACGCCGTCTACGGAAAGACGCACCGGCGGAGGGACCCGGTAGCCGTTGTGGACGAGCTCGAGTGGATTCTCGGACGCTATCAACCTGACATGATCTGGATGGCTGATGATGTCTTTACCATCCATCATGGGTGGATCTTCCGATACGCCGAGGAGATGCAGCGCCGTCGTCTCCAAATACCTTTCGAGTGCATAACGCGGGCCGACCGACTGAACTCGCAGGTCGCAGATGCGCTGGCCGAATTGAATTGCTTCCGCGTCTGGATTGGTTCCGAGAGCGGATCGCAAAAAGTGCTCGACGCGATGGAGCGCGGAGTAACGGTGGAAGAGGTCCAGAAGGCGGTCGAACTGTGCAAGTCGCGCGGCATCGACACCGGAATGTTCTTGATGTGGGGTTACGAAGGCGAGCAATTGGAGGATATCGTAGCCACTGTCGAACACGTGAAGCGATCCAATCCCGACGTGTTTCTCACCACCGTGGCTTACCCCATCAAGGGAACGCCGTACTTCGAAGAGCTGGCAGAGCGCACGGTGAATGTTACGCAATGGGCAGCGGGTTCCGACAGGGACTTCAAGGTGCGGGGGCGGCACTCGCGCCGGTTCTATCAATTCGCCGATGAACTCCTGCGGTCCGAAGTGGAACTTGCCCGCATGTCACACGGAAACGACGCTGGAGCCTCGGGACCATTGATCGCGGAGTTTCAGCAAAGGATCGCCCAGGCGCGCGAGGGGCTGAACCTGACATTCTCAGAGTTGGAAGCATGAGAGGCATTGCAATCCCGGATCTCTCCCCGACTCCGCCGGCCGCGATGTTCGACCGCCTGGCAGACTCGTATGACCGTGTCTTTACGGATTCGCTGATCGGAAAAGCCCAGCGCAAACAAGTCTGGGATGTCATGGACCGCGAGTTCACTGCGGGTCAACGAATTCTCGAAATCAATTGCGGAACGGGCGTGGACGCTCTCCACCTTGCGGAGCGCGGTGTTCATGTCACCGCCTGCGATTCCTCCCGGCGCATGGTGGAGGTGGGCCGCGAGCGAATTTCGAAAGTCAGTCTGGCGGGCTCGTCAACGTTTCGTGTATTGGCCATAGAAAGCATAGGGGAATTGCGAGACGAAAGACCGTTCGACGGGGCGCTATCGAATTTCGCTGGCCTCAATTGCGTGTCCGACCTTGCTTCTGCCGGGCACCAACTCGCCACATTGCTCCGCCCCGGCGCGAAGGCGCTTATTTGCGTCTTCGGTAAGTTTTGCCTATGGGAAATCATTTGGTACGCTGCGCAGGCGGAATTCGGAAAAGCTTTCCGTCGGCTCCAGAATAATGTGGTGCACACCGGCCTCGGCAACATCCGCTATCACCCGGTCCACGAGCTAACGCGGAGATTCGCCCCTCATTTCCGCCTGTTGCAGTTGCGCGGAATCGGTATTGCCGTGCCACCCTCGTACTTGGAGCCATGGGCTCTTAGGTTTCCATTTGCCCTGCACTCGGCAGCAAGAGTGGATTCGTGGGCAGGAAACTTGCCGGTGTTTCGGGGATTTGGTGATCACATTCTGTTGAGGTTTGAACGGTGTCCATCATGAGTGCAACCATCGTCGTTGAGAATGCCTTGTCGCAAGCAATTCAAAAGGAGGCGGCATCGCCTCCAGGATCCTTGCGGATAAGGTGTCCGCTGTGTGCAGAGCCATTGGGCGCAATTGAGTTGATGACTCATTCCGCCCACCCCGCAAGCGCAGCATGCGGTTTCGAAATCCAGACAGAGAGTGGCATTTGGAAAACCATCCCCGCGTCGAGCCAGAAGCGATTTGAGCAGTTCGTCCGCGAATACGAATTCGTTCGCGCCCAAGAAGGGTACGCAGCCACCGGCGGCGATTATTTCCTGGCTCTGCCCTACAAAGATCTGACGGGACGAAACAAGTGGCAGTGGAAGATCCGCAAGGGGAGTTTTCGCTTTCTGGCGGAAAAGGTTTTTCCTGTGCTGGAGCACACTTATACCGACGGCATAGATATCCTGGATATAGGCTCGGGCAATTGCTGGCTCAGCTACCGCCTTGCCCTGCGCGGCCATCGACCGGTTGCCGTAGACCTACTATTGAATCACCAGGACGGACTGGGAGCGGCGCATCACTATCTACGCCACCTGCCTCGCCCATTTCCACGCTTCCAGGCAGAGATGAACAAGTTGCCATTTGAAGACAGCCAGTTTGATGTCGCAATCTTCAACGCATCATTTCATTACTCGGAAGGCTATCTGCAGACTCTACGCGAAACACTCCGCTGCCTGCGCAGACCGGGGCATGTCATGATCGTGGACTCTCCGCACTACGAACACGACGAAAGCGGACGCAGGATGGTCGAAGAGAAGCATGCCCGATTCCTCGAGATGTACGGTTTCGGGTCGGACAGCATCGCCAGTCGCGAGTATTTGACCGCCCAGACGCTCGAGGGTCTCAGCCGGGAAACCGGGGTGAAATGGCAGCGTTTTGAGCCGTGGCATGGAATAAGGTGGGCGCTTCGTCCGTGGAAAGCGCGGCTTCTTGGCCGACGTGAGCCTGCCAAGTTCTTTCTGTACTGGGGCAGCGTTGGGATGTCATGATCATCCTTTACCATCCCAAATCGACTAAGGCGCGGAGCCGAAGATTTCCGCTGTCGATTCTTTCGATTGCCGCGGTCCTCGAGGGGCGGGAGGATTACGTCATCGTCGATGGGAACGTTGATCCGGCGCCGGATTCCACCCTGGAAAAACTGGGCCGCGACTATAACGTCGAACTGCTCGGCGTTTCGGTAATGCCGGGCCCTCAAATGGTCGCCGCCATGGAGTCGTGTCGGGAATTTCGGCGCCGCGCACCGAATGTCCCGATCGTCTGGGGCGGATACTTCCCATCGTTATTCACTCAAACTGCGCTGAACGCCGAATATGTCGACTACGCCGTGCGCGGGCAGGGAGAGGAAACTTTCCTGGAACTCCTCGATGTTGTTCGCGGGCGGCGAAAGCCCGAGACTGTCCAGGGTCTCACTTTCAAGGACGCGAGTGGGCATCGTCGAACCTGTGCGGACCGTGTGATGAAGGGCCCTGACGCCTTTCCCTGGTACACATACCATCGCATTGATGCTTCGAAATACATTCTTCCGACCTTCCTCGGACGCCGAACGGCAGTTCATCAGGCGAGTATAGGTTGTCCGTTTCGATGCAATTTCTGTGGCGTTGTTTCCGCTTACGGCAGCCGTGAGAAAATGGAATCTCCGGCTCGAACCGAAGCGATGCTGCGCCACCTGAAGAGAACCTACGGAGTCGACTCGATCCAGTTTTACGACAACAATTTCTTCCTCCGGGCGGACCATGCACGCGAACTGGCGGAGCGAATTACCCCTCTCGAAATGCGCTGGTGGTGCGAGGCGCGCATTGACACGCTGTTGGGATACGACGACAGCACGCTTTCTGCGATTCGCCGCTCCGGCTGCACGATGATTTTTTTTGGGGCCGAATCGGGCTCAAATTGGGTACTGGAGGAGATGAACAAACAACTCCGAGCTGAGCAAACGCTGGAACTCGCCAGCCGCATCCGGGACTTTGGAATCATTCCTGAATTCTCGTTCGTGGTTGGCAACCCCCGCGATCCCGAGCGGGACACGCATGAATGCCTCCATTTCATCCGACGGATCAAAAAGCTCAATCCTGAGGCCGAGATTATTTTGCAGCACTACACCCCTGTGCCGCAGCGCGAAGGAATGTACGGTGGCGTGGAAATGCAATTTCCCTCCACGCCGGAGGAGTGGGCGACGGAGCGATGGCTTAACTTCACGCTCCGCAAAGATCCGTCATCTCCATGGCTTCGTCCAGCACTGAAACGCTTAATCGATAATTTCGAGCTCATTGTCGCGGCGCGCTGGCCCACCGTGCAGGACATTCGCCTGCCCGCGTGGGGGCGCCAGCTATTGAAGGCACTCAGCGCCTGGCGCTATCGCCTCAAAATCTATACGCTTCCTTTCGAGATCGAATGGGCGCAACGCCTGATCGATGTTCGCAAACCCAGGGTCGAGAGTCTATAGAGTGATTGAGTCATCCCAGAACGGCGCTCTGGCCGGCGCGCACATGCGGCGCATACGGCCACTTGAAGGCCATGCTCTATGGGCTGCAGCCTATGATGAAGAGGCCAATCCACTCCTGGCCCTCGAAGAACGAACGCTGAGACCTCTGTTACCGGACCTGGAGGGTAAGTCAGCGCTTGACCTGGCGTGTGGGACAGGCCGATGGTTGGAAAACTTGATGCGGCGCGGTGGGGCGTCAGTCGTGGGAGTGGACTTC
>JACQNR010000244.1 GCA_016202975.1 Acidobacteriota bacterium | reverse complement strand
TCCCGCCGTCACCGAGCCCTGATAGCCGCACTGCCGGCACTGGTCGACCCGCCGGGCTTTCATGTACCCGCTGCTGCCTCCCCCGCAGCGCGGGCAGACGAAACCCCGCGGCCAGCGCACCCGCCGCAAGTGCTCCCAACAGCGCTCCTCGTCGCCGAAAAGCCGCCGGAACCTTTCTATCGTCATCATTCCCTTACCCTTAGCCTTTTTCATGCCTCCCATTATATCGCTTTTTATTCGCCGGATCAACATTGATATTCATACCTCGAGTTTTTGATGTTTCCCGGGGTGGAACGGTCAGTCCGCCCGCCGAGCGCAACGGCCCAGGCGAGCGTCTCGTTTCCCTCGCGAGTAGACTAACATATGTAGCCTACTCTATCAAGCCCAAGTTGGCCGCGAAAGGACCGTTCGCGGGTTCCAGTGGCCAACGCCGCGGCGGGTGACGGCCCGAGGGTTTTCGGGCTAAAATGGAACTTCCCTGTATTGGTGTTCGAGACGGACTCCCTATGCCCATTCCCCTGGAAAGATTGAGCCAAGTTCAACTTCTCATCTTCGACCTCGATGGCACGCTGATCGACAGCGGCCTGGACCTCGCCCTGAGCGTCAACGCCATGCGGGAACGAATGGGCCTTACTCGGCTGCCCAACGAGGAGATCGCGACTTACGTGGGCCACGGTGTCGCGAATCTGGTGCGCCGGTCTCTCGGCGAGCAGGCGACGGAGGAAAAAATCCAGGGGGCACTCGAGTTCTTTCTCACCTATTACCGCGCCCACATGCTGGACAACACCGTAACTTACCCCGGCGTGCGCGAGGCGCTGGAGGAGTTGAAGGGCCGCCATTTGACGGTGCTGACCAACAAGCCGGTCCGCTTCAGCGAATTGATTCTCGAAGGCCTTGGCATCGCGGGTTACTTTCGATTCATTTACGGCGGAAACAGTTTTGAGCAGAAAAAGCCCGATCCCATGGGGGCGAACAAACTCATGAGCGATCTTCAGGCGTCGCCCCGCGAGACAATGATGATCGGCGATTCCGACACCGACGTTTTGACGGGAAAGAACGCCGGAATCTGGACGTGCGGGGTCACTTACGGTTTCGGATCGTACACGCTGGAAAATGCCCTGCCGGATTTCACCATCGACGACCTGCGCCAGTTGCCCTTCATGCTGAATGGGCGGGGAGCAGAAAGCAATCGGCAGTAGGCAGTCGGAAGGCCATCTCCTCTGCGGCATCGCAGCATCCAACTATTGAGCCAATTGCTGGCCACCACCGGCGGAGTTTCTAACATCTGAAAGCATGTTCATGCGATTGCCAAGATCGATGAAATTTAGCTTCTGGTCGAGCGGTTCTCGACCAAATCCATCTGTAATGGTACTCTGCCTCCTGCTTTCTGCCCACTGCCCACTGCTGTACGCGTTTACGCAGGGCCAGGATCCCGCGCCACCCGACCAGGCGGCCGAGGAAGACGAGAAACCTCTGCCCGGTGACTGGGCGGTCTCGCTGCTCGACAAGATGGCCAATTCGCCCAATCCCGAAGCGCGCGACGGCCTGATGCGCGTGGCGATGGCGGTGGGCCCGCCCGCCATTCCCCTGCTCGAGTCGGCGCTCCAAGACGATCGCACAGCGGAATTCGCCGCGCAGGCGCTGGCGTTCATCGGCGGCGAAAAAGCGCTGAAACTTCTCTGGGGGCTGACCTCGGACCGGCGGGACATGAATTTGCGCCGCTTCTATTACGGGGCGCTCGCCGAGTTTGCGGCTCCGGAGGCTACCGAGACTCTGCTGGAGGTCATCAAGAAGGCGGACTCCGAACCGGATCGCACGGTGACGGAAACGGCGATTGTCGCCTTAACGGTTCAGTCGGACCCCAAGGTTCTGCCGGCGCTGCGCGAGGCGGGGAAAACCATCCAGGACGTGGTCATCCGTCTGGATCTGGAAAGCGCCATGGAGGTGATAGACGGGCGCGCCAAGCGACAGGCGTCCGGAAAGCAGAAATCCGGCGGCTCGATCGAATACGCGATTCGCAATTACTTTTCGCCCGCGCTCGATTCACCGCCGCCCCCGCCGCAGGCACCGGCAAGGCCCCCAGCCAAGCGCGCAGCGGCGCGAGGCGTCGTGGCCAAGCCCCCGGCCCGGCCCTCGACCCCGCCGCCTGCCGCCGATGTCCACATTCAAAACGTCACGCTATCCCCCCATCAGACCAGGGCCCTGGCGCGCGTCATCTTTGAGGACCCTTCCGCCACGGCCACGTATGACATCGTCCTGCAGAAGCAATACGGCGATTGGACGGTGGCGAGCGTGTGGACCGGCACGCAGATGGAAAAGCCCTTGCCCGAACCTGCTCCACGCAAACTCGGAGCCGAGAACTAGTTTTGTTGGACTAGTTTTCTGCGCGGAGTTGCCGAGACTTCGCCTTTCCAGCATAATCACCTTCCCATGAAATTTGTGATCGTCGGAACGGCAGGTCATGTCGATCATGGCAAGTCGGCGCTGGTCAAGGCGCTGACCGGCACCGACCCCGACCGCTGGGAAGAGGAGAAGCGGCGCGGGATCACCATCGATCTGGGCTTTGCCGAGCTCGACCTGGGCGGCGACGTTCATGTCGGCTTTGTCGACGTCCCCGGCCACGAGCGTTTCGTGAAAAACATGCTTGCGGGCGCCGGCGGATTCGACATGGTGCTGCTGGTCATCGCCGCGGACGAGTCCATCAAGCCGCAGACGCGCGAGCACTTTGATATCTGCCGCCTGCTGGGCATCGAGCGCGGCGTGGTGGCGCTCACCAAGTCGGACCTTGTCGAGCGCGATGTGCTCGATCTGGTCACGCTCGAAATTCAGGACTTTGTGGCGGGATCGTTCCTGGAGGGCGCGCCGGTCGTGCCGGTGAGCTCGCTGACGGGCGAAGGTTTCGACCGGCTTCGCGCAGAGCTGCGGCGCGTGGGGCTCGAAGCCCCGGAGAGATCCTCGAGCCTCCCGTTTCGCCTGCCCATCGACCGCGCGTTCATCATCAAGGGATTCGGCGCGGTCGTAACCGGGACGCTGATTGCGGGACGCATCGAAAAGGAGCAGGAAGTGGAGATTTCCCCGCTGGCGCGCCGCGCGCGTGTGCGGGGAATCCAGATCCACAATAGAGCTGCGGACGCGGCCTTCGCAGGGCAGCGCACCGCGCTGAATCTCGCGGGCATCGACGCCCAGGACCTTGAGCGCGGGATGATGCTCGCCCCGCCGGGCTTATTTGAAGCCACGGGTCGTCTTGATGTCTCGCTCGAACTGCTTCCTTCCTCGCGTGCATTGAAAAACCACGCGCGCGTCCATTTCCATTGCTGGACGGCGGAAGGGGTCGCGGACATGGCGCTGCTTGACAAAAATGAGCTCGCCCCGGGCGAGAGCGTACCAGCACAGCTTCACCTCGCCGAGCGCGGACTGTTCCTGCCGGGAGACCGGTTCATCCTCCGCCAGTTTTCTCCCGTGGTCACGATTGGGGGCGGCGTGATCCTGGATGGCCAGCCGCTGCGACATCGCTTCGGCGACCCGCGGGTGGTGCAAGCCCTGCGGGTATTGAAAGACGGCAGCCGGGACGAGCAAGTCGAGCACTTCATCAAGCAAGCGGGGGAAATCTCCGTGGCCTCACTCGTGGCGCGGACGGGGCTTGCGCCGCAGGAAATTCTGAACGTGGCCAGTCGCCTCGCGCTTGAGAAGCGGGTGCGAACCCTGGGCCAGCCGCCCAGCGCGCTGGTTCATGAATCGCATTACGCCGAGCTTCGCGGCGCCGCCGAATTGAACCTGGAGCAGTTTCACACAGCGAATCCGCTTATCGCCGGGATCAGCCGCGAGGAACTGGCAACCCGCCTCGCCACGAAGCGGGATCGCGAATTACTTCTGCCGTCTGCAATGCTGATCGGCGAGATTCTGCAAAACCTCCTCGAGCAAAACAAAATTGTCGTGGAGGGCGATATCGTGCGCCTGGCTGGGCGCGGGAACGAGATGACGCCCGAGGAGGCGGGGGCAAAAAAGCAGATCGCCGAGGCTTTTGAGCGCGCGGGCCTCGCCGTCCCGAGTGCGAAGGAAGTGCTCGGCGGGCTGCGACTGGACCGGACCCGCGCCGAGAAGATCCTGAAGATCCTGCTTAGGGAGGGAACGCTCGTCAAGTTATCCGAGGAGCTGATATTCCACGCTGGTGCGCTGGCTCGCCTGCGCGAGATGGTTGTCCGCCACAAAACTCAAAATAACCGCATCGATGTCGGCGTATTCAAGGAGCTGACGGGACTGACCCGCAAATACGCGATCCCATTGCTCGAATACCTCGACCGCGAGCGCGTGACCCGGCGCGTGGGAGATGAACGGATTATT
>JACQNR010000243.1 GCA_016202975.1 Acidobacteriota bacterium | reverse complement strand
CGGGATTCGAGCCGCATCGAGCAGACGGGACAAACCTCCACCGGAAGTTCCGTGGGGGGAGGGGCTTCAGGTGTTTTCGCGGAATCGCTCATACGAGTGGCTCACTTAAGAATGACTGCTTTCGGCCACGGCTGCAATGTTTGCTTAGCGGACGAGCAACTGAATGAGTCCCACTTCCCACGTCAAGTAGCCACCGAAGCCGAGGCTGAAGAGCCCCGCCGCGACGCGGATACCGCGTTCGAAGAGGCGCAGGCGGCCGGTAGCGAGCGCCAGCGGAACGCTGATCAGCACGCTCATCACCACCATCCCGCCAATCGATCCCACGCCGAAGATAAGGATGTACGCCGCCGCAAGGAGAAGCGAGGGCAATGTCCCCACCACCAGCATCATGAGCGCGGCCGTCCCCGCCAGGCCATGAACAACGCCCACCATGAAGGGCCGGCCGGCCAGGCGCACGGTGCGGTGCTGATGCTGGTGCTGATGTTCGTGGCGAGGCTCGGCGACGTGGACGTGCAGGTGCTTGTGCTCAACGCCATCGTGCGCGTGGGCGTGCGCGTGCAGAGCGCTCCCCTTCCCCAATTTGAACAGGACGCTCACGCCGAGCGAGATCAACATGAGACCCACAATGAATTCAAGCACCTGCGAGAGTCGAGGCGTCAGGGCCAGACGAAAAGCGGCAATCGCCATGCCGAACGCCAGCAGCGCCGCGGTGTGGCCCATCCCCCAGGAAACTCCGATCATGGACGAGCGGAAGAGGCTTTTCTCCTCGCTGGCGAAAGTCGAGACTGCGGCGAGATGGTCGGCGTCGAGCGCATGGCGCAGCCCCAGCACGAAACCCAGCGCCAGCGTGGACCAGATTGGGAAGTCGCCTGGGCTCACGAATAGTGTTCCTTCATGAATTCGGCAATCGCGCGATATGCGCGTTCGAGGGTCGCCTCTTCGGGCAGGAAGACGATGCGGAAGTGCTTGGTCCCCTCCGCCTGGCCGAATCCGCTGCCATGCACGACCAGGACGTGCTTCTCAATCAGAAGCTGCTTGACGAACTTCTCATCGCTGTCCCGAATCTCCAATCGCGGGAAGGCGTAGAAGGCGCCGCGCGGCGAAACACAGCTTATGCCCGGAATCGCATTGCACCACTTGACGGTGAGGTCGCGGCGGGAACGCAGCTTGGCGAGCACTTCATCCAGGTGGTCCTGCGGCCCTTCGAGCGCCGGCTTCACCGCGTATTGAATGGCATGATTGGCGCTCAGGCGGGCACGGAGCAGTTTGTACATGCCCTCGATGTAAGGCCGCAGCGGCATCGCCGGCCCGCTGACGATCGCCCATCCCAACCGCCATCCCGGAACCAGGTAGCCCTTGGAGAGCCCGCCAAACGTAATGACGGGTACATCTTGTGCCAGCGACGCAATCGAGACGTGCGTCTCGCCGTCGAGCTCCAGCTCATCGTAAATCTCGTCGGAGAGAATCACCAAATCGTTCTGCCGCGCGTACTCGATGATGGTTTCCAGCGTCTCGCGCGAGTAGACGGCACCGGTCGGATTATTGGGGTTGATCACGACGATGGCGCGCGTGCCGGCGAAGATCCGGCTCGACATGTGTTCGAGGTCGGGCTGCCAGGCGGAGCCTTCGTCAAGGTAATAGGCGTTCGCCTGCGCGCCAAGTTTGGCCAGTACGGCGGAATAAAGCGGATATTCGGGACAGGGCGTCAGCACATTCTCGCCCGGATTGACGAGCGCCGATAGGCAGATGTCCACACCTTCGCTCACGCCGGAGGTAATGAACACGCTCTGAATGTTGGAGATCCCTTTCCGCTCCGCGACGGCGCGGATGGCATCGAGCGCCTCCGGCACCCCCAGCGACGGCCCGTAACCGTTCTTCCCGCTGAGCATCGCCTTCGACACTGCTTCGATCAGGTGCTCGGGGACATCAAAATCAAACGACGGTGGGTCTCCGATATTGAGCGGGATGATCTCCTTTCCTTCGCGGGCAAGCTGATCGGCAAGCACGGCGATATCGCGAATGGGATAATGGACGTGCTCCAACCGCTTTGCAGGCAGAATTTCCCGTGCTTGCTGTGTGCGTTGCGACATAGACTAACTACCATTGTTAACTGAAAGGCGACATCCGGTCAATGAAAGCCGAAGCTGCCGCGGCGGTCTCTGGCCGCCGAAAACCTCAAGGGGTCACTGACGGCGATGAGCACATCGCCGCCACAGCCCTGCGCTACAGCAATTCGTGGAGGTCCTTGCACGGCAGCTTCTGCGAGTCCGCAACCGGCTGGCAGGTGATATGTCCGGCGTAAGTATTCACCCCGTCCCTCAGCAATGGATTATCCCGTATCGCTCCCTTCAGTCCCAGCGCCGCGATTTTGCGCGCGTAGGGGAGCGTGGCGTTCGTCAGGGCAATCGTCGAAGTGCGTGGCATAGCCCCCGGCATGTTCGGAACACAGTAATGTAGGACGCCGTCGCCCGTGAACACCGGAGCGCTGTGCGACGTGGGCCGGGTTGTTTCCACGCATCCACCCTGGTCCACCGCCACGTCCACGATGACCGAGCCCGGGGACATGGTCTTGACCATTTCCCGTGTGACCACACGCGGCGCTGCCGCTCCGCGCACCAACACCGCGCCGATCAAAAGATCGGCCTTCCTCACGGCGTCTGCAACGTAGTAGGGGCTCGAAAGATGGGTTTCGATGCGCCCGAAAAACAAGTCATCAAGACGCCGCAGACGATCCAAATCCACATCCAGTACCACGACTTGCGCGCCCATGCCCATGGCGATTTTCGTTGCGTTGGTGCCCACCGTCCCCGCACCCAGAATCACCACCAAGCCCGGTCTCACGCCTGGCACGCCACCCAGCAGAACTCCCCGACCGCCGAGGGGTTCTTGGAGATAGTGTGCGCCCACCACCACCGACATACGTCCGGCGATTTCGCTCATCGGGGTCAGCAAGGGCAGCATGCCGCTCTTGTCTCTGATCGTTTCGTATGCGACACCGGACACTTGCCTCTCCAGAAGCACGCGCGTCAATTCTGGCAGTGGAGCCAGATGCAGATAGGTGAACAAGATCTGACTCTTGCGCAAGCGTTTGTACTCCGGCTCGATCGGCTCCTTCACTTTCACAATCATTTCGGCGCGTGCGTATACCTCGTCCGCCGTGTCCAGGATTGTCGCGCCGGCGGAGGCGTACTCCTGATCCGAAAATCCTGAGCCCTCTCCCGCTCCCTTCTCGACCCAAACGGAGTTCCCGTCTGCCGACAGTTCATGAACGCCCGCCGGGACCAGACCTACGCGAAACTCGCCATCTTTGACTTCCTTAGGTAGACCAATCTGCATCGAGACCCCTCCATCGCGCGACGCCCATTCTGATTACGCCGAGGCCATGTCCGCAAGCATCTATCCTAACCCGAGTCAGAGACAATTACTCGTCGGAGATAATGCCGACCGGGAGAGATTTCCTCGCCTGTGAGTCACGCGATCCATCAAGAAGTACGGCGACAGGCTACGTCCGGTACGACGCGTTGATGGTGATGTAGTCGTGGGTGAGGTCGCAGGTCCAGAAGCGCGCGCGGCCGCTTCCGGCGTGGAGATGGATGTGGAGGGTCAGTTCTTTCCGGTCGAATTCGCGGCTGGCTGAGGCTTCATCAAATCCCGTGTCGAGACCCTTGCGGCAGAGGTACAGGTCGTTTACGCGAATATCGACGCGGTCGGGATTGAAGCGCGCGCCGGAATACCCGGCGGCGCAGATGATGCGTCCCCAGTTGGGGTCGCTCCCGGCGATGGCGGTCTTGACCAGCGGCGAGTTGGCGATAGCGCGCGCCACGCGTTCGGCATCGAAAGGAGTGCGCGCGCCCGACACTTCAATGGTGACCAGTTTCTTGGCGCCTTCGCCGTCGCGGGCGATCATTTTGGCCATCCTCTCCGTAAGCTGTGTTAACCCATCCATGAACCAGCGGCGCGTGCGATTTCCCGGTCGCACGGCAATTCCCGAAGCCCCGCTGGCGAGCACGAGGACCGTGTCGTTCGTGGATGTGTCGCCATCCACGGAGATCCGGTTGAAAGACCCTTCCACCGCCTCGGCGAGCATGTTCTGCAGCATGCGCGGCTTGATCGAAGCGTCCGTGGTGATAAAGGAGAGCATCGTCGCCATGCGGGGATGAATCATCCCGGCGCCCTTGGCGATGCCTGCAAGGTGGACGGCCGTCCCCGCGATCTCTGATCTCAGAACGCAACACTTGGGATAAGTGTCCGTGGTCATAATGGCGCGCGCGACTTCAGCGGCGTCGTAATCGGTCAGTTCGGAGACGAGGCCGGGTAGTTTCCGGGTAATCCTTTCGAGTTGAAGCGGGACGCCGATGACGCCCGTCGAAGCCACGAGCACCTGCTCCAACGGAACTTTGAGGAGGCTGGCCACAGCCTTGGCGGTTTTGCGCGCCGTTTCCAGCCCGGCGCGGCCCGTGGCGGCATTAGCATTCCCAGAATTGACGATGATGGCGCGCGCGCACCCCTGGCTCTTGGCCAGATGGGCCTTCGAAAGCTGCACGGGTGCGGCTGAGGCCAGATTGGTGGTGAACGTTCCCGCTGTACTCGTGTCATCGGAGTCCGACACAATCAGCGCCAGGTCGAGCGCGCCCTTCGCCTTCTTGATTCCTGCCGCCAGCGCCGCGGCACGAAAGCCCGCGGGGGTTGCGATGTGGCCGTTGATTTGTCTCCAGTTGGCCATGAGTTTCAATTACGCCTAGCTACGCTGCGCCCTCACCCGTCCCCACAAGTCGGGACACCCTCTCCCGGGGGAGAGGGCCGTAGCGGCGATCGGTGATCGCCGCCTTTGAGGATCTGTGTTTTGCGGCGGTCCCCGCGAGGCACGGAGTAAACTCCAGCCGCCGCTACAGGTTCAATGCCGGAAGTGCCGCACTCCGGTAAACACCATTGCGAGTCCCAGGCGATTCGCGGCAGCAATGACGTCCGCGTCGCGCATCGAGCCACCCGGTTGGGCGATGGCCGTCGCACCGGCCTTCGCGATTTCCTCGACTCCGTCCGGGAAAGGAAAGAAGGCGTCGGAACCCACCACCGTCCCTTCCAGCGAATGTTTGAGCTCTCGGGCCTTGGTTGCGGCGAGCTTCGCGGAATCCACACGGCTCATCTGCCCCGCCCCCACCCCCACCACAACATCGTGATGGGCAAAAACGATGGCGTTCGATTTCACGTGCTTAGTGACGCGCCAGGCGAAGACCAGTCCGCGCATCTCTGCCTCCGTCGGCTGGCGCTCCGTGACGCATTTCCATTCGGCGGAGTTCGCGCCCGCCGTATCCGGTGTCTGCGCGAGCAACCCTCCCCCAACGCTTTTGAGCTGCAATCCGTAATCGTCGCCTGCTGTCGTGGACATATCCATCAACCGGAGATTCTTCTTGGACGCGAGCTTTTCGAGCGCCCCGGTGTCATAGCCCGGCGCGACAACGGCTTCCACAAAGAGCTTCGACATCGCTTCCGCGGTGGCCGCGTCCACCTTGCGATTGAACGCGAGGACGGAGCCAAAGGCCGAGACGGGATCGACGTCGAGCGCCTTCTGGTAACTTCCAGCGATCGTCGTCGCGGAGGCGATCCCGCAGGGGTTCGTGTGCTTGATGATGGCG
>JACQNR010000242.1 GCA_016202975.1 Acidobacteriota bacterium | reverse complement strand
TGATCCTGAAAATGCTTTGCACAGGCATACAGAACAGAATCCCCGTCGGCGATCCGTCCGCCACGAGTGGAAAAGAGCGCACGATCGGCGTCGCCGTCGAATGCGACGCCCAGGTCGGCGTTCGCGGACTTGGTCTCGCTCGTCATTCTTTCGGGATGAAGCGAGCCGCATCCCAGGTTGATGTTCCTGCCATCCGGCTGGGCGTGGAGGATGCGAGCCCTGATTCCGAGGCGCCGGAATAATTCCGCCGCGACGCGGCTTGATGCGCCGTGAGCGCAGTCGGCAACCACGCTCATCCCGACGAGGTGCGAAGCGTCACCCGCGAGACTTACGAGGTAATCCAGATAGTCGTTCAAATATGCGGGTGAAACCTGGAAGGAAGACTGATCCAAAGTGGCAGGGGCTGCGTCGGCAGAGGCGATTGCCCGTTCGATCTCGATCTCGGCCTGCTCGCCCAGCTTCATCCCCGAGGAGGATAGGACCTTGATTCCGTTGTCCTCGAAAGGATTGTGCGAAGCGGAAACCATGATCCCCGCCGCAAAGCCATGGTGGCGCGTGAGGAATGCGACACCCGGAGTTGTGACGACGCCGACGTAGGTGACCTGAATGCCACTTGCCGCAAGTCCGGCTGCGAGCGTGCGGGAAATCCACCCGCTCGATTCGCGCGTGTCCTCGCCCACCACCACGCAGCCCGCACGGCGCGCCGGTTGCCGGCCCAGCACCGACCCGATGGCCACTCCAAGCTTCCAAACCGTCGCGGGATCAAGGGGCGGCTTTCCGGCGACGCCGCGCACGCCGTCGGTACCGAACAGGGTAGGTTTATCTCCCATCGGATCAGATTCTACCATCAACCGTGAGACCCGGTCGTCGGGAGCACGCGGCTCACATCACTCACACCACAGCCCAAGCCCTACGCAATGGTGTGGCTTGCCACTTTGAGCGAATCCGCGCGGCGGCACTGATTTCTGTAGGCCACCGCGCGGGTTAAGCCTCGATGATCTTGTTGCGGATGGCGTAACGGACGAGGTCCGTGATCGAGTGGAGACGAAGTTTGCGCAGGATATTGGCGCGGTGGGTCTCGGCTGTTTTGACGCTAATGCCGAGCGCAGCCGCCACCTCTTTGTTGCATCGGCCCTCGGCCAGGAGCTGAATCACTTCGCGTTCGCGCGAACTGAGACGACTGTGAGTTGCCGGTTTATGTCCAGCGGCCGGCTCACTTCGTACGTAGTTTTCCAAGAGTGCTTCCGAGATGGCGGATGCAAAGAAGGGTTTGTGCTGGCGAAGCGCCTCCACCGCTGCCGCCAGGGTCGCCCCCGGGTCGGTCTTGAGGACGTACCCTCGCGCTCCGGCAGCCAACGCTTCGCGCACGATTTGTTCGGTCTTGTGCGTGGTGTAGACGAGCACCTCCGTCTTGGGAAGGGCTTTCAAGATGTGACGCGTGGCTTCTAATCCATTGAGCTGCGGCAGATTGACCTCAAGGAGAACGATGTGAGGCTTTAGTTGCTTGGCCTTCGCGACGGCCTCGCGGCCGGTCGCAGCTTCGCCGCAGACCTCGCTAGCGGCGCACGCCTGCAAAAGTGCCCGCACTCCTCGGCGGATCACTTCCTGTTCGTCTGCTACCAGGATACGAAGTGCTTTCATGTCTCACCTCCTGACCGCGGAGGATCAACTTTCCCGGCCACACCCGACGAAGGACGTGCACCGGCCTCAGCCGCGCCCCAGCCGTCGTCGCCCCGCAAATGGACAGGACAGAGACGAACTGCTTTGGGTTGGGAGCCTAGGAACTGCGACGCGCCTCGGAATACGTCTAATTCCTCTGCGTCGCCGGGAAGGCAACCTTGGGAAGGAAACCGGAAACCGGGTTTTGACGAAGGAGGCATCGCTCTTTTCCTCCTCCGCTGTGGGGAACCCTACTCAGATCCCAAAATAATTATCCCGCGCTATCTTGAGGGAGGCAAGCGTCATCGGCGCTGAGGTTCGCGGTCGCTCACCGGATGTGCCGAACTTACAATACCTTCGTCTCTCCAAGAGTCGGCAATAGTACCTGCCAATTCGATCGCATGCACTAGGGAAAAGCGGCTAAGGTAATCTACAGGAGAGTCCCGATTTGCCTAGGGAATTTACAGTATTGACTTCGCTGTTATAAAATGTAACAAATTGTAAGGACAGTAAATGGGGGCGTGCATCGAGGCCGGCGATTAAGCTGGTTTGGGGGAACACGATGGCGCGCTCTCCAGAAGGAACCCAGCCGGTGACGGCCGCAACCGACTGGATCTCGGGGTAGGGAGGCTTGGCGTGCAAGGAGGAATGCCCGCCGACGCGGCGGTGGTGCCAGTCGAATCCGGTGCCAGGGGGAGAGTCCTGCTGGTTGACTGCGAGCTGGACGACCTCCACTCCTACGCCGAGACTCTTCAACGGGAAGGGTACGAAGTGCGCACCTGCGCGTGCCATTGCGAGGGCTTGACCGCCCTCGAAGAGGAATCTTTTGACTTCGTAGTAGTCTGTCAGGGTACGGCTGCCTTCGAGGGACGAGCCATCTTGGAGCGCGTGAAGCAGATTGACCGGCACATCCCTGTCCTGGTCATTGCGCGTTGCCACGATACCCGCTGCTATATCGACGCAATTCATCTGGGCGCCATCGATTACTATGAAAAGCCCTTGCACGTATCCGAGATCGTGCGGCTCGTGAAGAACAGTCTGTTGTATCGGCGGCCGGCAACCTGAAGCTCAATTACCCCCCGAATCCTGTCCCTATTCTCTTGCAGCTCGCGTCCTTCGCGCTGTTCGTTTGCCTTGTCGCTGCTGATCGTTATGTTCCCTCCTTGCGATTTGCGGCAAGGAGTTCGTCGGCAATGCGCACGGCTGGGAGCATCGCCGCAACATCATGCACGCGGACAATGTGTGCGCCGGAAAGGATGGATGCAACGACTGCAGCCGCGTCGCCAAAAAGTAGGGGAGGCCTTTGCCCTCCTGCGGGAGCGCGAAGCGCTCCCCTACGGCCCGCCAGCATCCATCCCGCCTTACGCTTTCCCGGCTCTAGCCCCTCACCTGAGACGACTGCCTGCACGAACGATTTTCGCGATGTCCCAACGAGTATGGGCAATCGGAGTTTTTGCAGGCGGTCAAGCTGCGCGAGAATCTCAAAATTCTGACGGCGTGATTTTCCGAAGCCCAGCCCAGGATCGATGACCAGCTGCGAGCGCTTAACTCCCGCCGCAAGCGCGCGCTCCACCGAGTGTGTGAGACCCACTCGTATCGAGCGCCATACTGAGCGCGCGAAGGGCATCTGCTGCATCGTTTGCGGATTGCCGCGCAGATGCATCAGGACGAGCCCCGTCCGCAACCGCCACGCCACCTCCGCAATGCGTGGGTCAAAGCGCAGCCCGCTCACGTCGTTGATGATGCTCGCGCCCGCGCGCACCGCTGCTTCCGCCACTTCAGTTTTGGTCGTATCGATGGAAATGGGGAGAGACGGCCGTCTGCGGTGGAGCCCGCGCACGACCGGAAGCACGCGTCGAAGTTCTTCTTCGGCTCTGACCGGCTTCGCTCCCGGGCGCGTGGATTCCCCGCCCACGTCGATCCAGTCCGCGCCCTGCCTAGCCAGGTCAAGACCGTGTTCAATCGCACGGTCAGAATCGAAGTAACGCCCTCCGTCGGAGAACGAATCGGGCGTGACGTTGACAATGCCCATCACGAGTGTCCGGTCACCGAGTCGGACATGTTGATCTGCGAATTGGAGCTCGTGATGGCGACGACGTTTCACAAGATTTACCCTCGTGAGGAGAAGAAGGGAGTTTATTCCTTACGAAGCTGATTTGGAAATAGCGATGTCGGACTTTTCTGATGGAGAGCGGCAAAATCAGCAAAAGCAGGATTCGAAAAGCGACGACACAAGGACCATGGCTGATCCCGCACCTTTATTTTATTGCGCCCTATCCTACGCGGGCTGGGGCCGCTCGCGGCCGGGGACGCCGGGGGCGGATTGAGGTTTGAGGACTTCGGTCGTTTCCGATTGCGGCGGTGGCTGGATCCGCGCGCGTTCGGGCAGCGGCTTCCCATCGATCAGGAGTTTAATATCGGCGCCGTCCAGCACTTCGCGCACGAGCAATGCTTCGGCGATGCGGACCAGGGCATCGCGGTTTGACTTGATCGCTTTCTCTGCCCGGGCGTAACCGTCCATGACAAAGCGTTTGACTTCCTGGTCAATCTTAATGGCGGTGTCCTCGCTGAAGTCGCGCGAGGTGGAAATATCGCGGCCCAGGAAGATCTCGCCCTGATTCTTGCCATAGGCGAGCGGCCCGAGGTCGGACATGCCGAAATCGCACACCATGCGCCGCGCCAGCGCTGTGGCCTGCTCGATATCGTTTCCGGCGCCGGTGGTGATGTGATTCAGGAACTGCTCTTCGGCGACACGGCCTCCCATCATGATGGCCAGCTGAGATTCCAGATAGTCGCGCGTGTAGGTGTGCTTGTCATCCACCGGCAGTTGCATCGTGACGCCCAGCGCCATGCCGCGCGGAATGATGGTCACCTTGTGAAGCGGGTCGGCGTGGGGGACGAAGAAGGCGACCAGCGCATGGCCCGCCTCATGGAAAGCGGTGTTCTTCTTCTCCTCTTCGGAAAGGATAAGGGACTTCCGCTCCGCGCCCATCAGAACCTTGTCCTTCGAGGACTCGAAGTCCGTCATCATGACCTGTTTGCGGTTCTGCCGTGCGGCGAGCAGTGCCGCCTCGTTCACAAGGTTGGCCAGGTCGGCGCCCGAAAAGCCCGGTGTTCCTCTCGCGATCACGGAAATCTCCACGTCCTCGGAAAGGGGAATTTTCTTGGTGTGCACCTTGAGAATGGCTTCGCGGCCACCCACGTCGGGACGGGAAACAACCACGCGGCGGTCGAATCGCCCGGGCCGCAGTAGAGCGGGATCGAGCACGTCGGGACGGTTGGTCGCGGCAATCAGGATGACGCCTTCGTTGGATTCGAAGCCGTCCATTTCCACGAGCAATTGGTTCAGAGTCTGTTCGCGCTCGTCGTGTCCTCCGCCCAGACCCGCGCCGCGATGGCGACCGACGGCGTCAATTTCATCAATGAAGATGATGCATGGCGCGTTCTTCTTGCCTTGTTCGAACAGGTCGCGCACGCGCGAAGCGCCCACACCCACAAACATCTCGACGAAATCGGAACCCGAAATCGAGAAGAACGGGACGTTCGCCTCGCCGGCAATGGCTCGCGCCAAAAGGGTCTTGCCCGTTCCCGGAGGACCGACAAGCAACACGCCCTTGGGAATGCGACCGCCGAGTTTCTGGAATTTTTGCGGCTCTCTCAAGAACTCAATGATTTCCTGCAGTTCTTCCTTGGCTTCTTCCACGCCCGCCACGTCCTTGAACGTGACCTTCTTCTGCTGGCTGGAGAGCAGACGGGCACGGCTCTTGCCAAATGAAAGCGCCTTGTTGCCGCCGGTCTGCATCTGCCTCATGAAAAAGATCCAGATTCCCACCAGGATCAAAATCGGGAGGCCCTGCACCAGGATGGAGACCCAGGAATTCGCGGAGGTGTTCTTTATCTTGACGTTGACGCTCTTTTCCTGGAGGGATTTGTAGAGGTCCGGGTAGTTGGAGGGGATCGTCGTCCGGAACTTGGCGTTTTCCTTCTTCAGTGTGCCTGCCGCATCGGAGCCATCGATTTCAACTTCCCGCACGTTGTCCTTAGCGACTTCGTTCGTGAAATCCGTAAAGGTCAGGTCGCGGACGGTTCCCCCGGTATTCGAAATGACGCCTTTCCAGATGACCAGGGCAAAGACGATCATTAACACCCAGAAGATGATGTTCCGAACCAGCGTATTCACTTCGCTTCTCCCCTCGCCCCCGCCCTGATCCCGCGCGGGACCCCGCTTCATTGGATGCTTGCATGCGGCCCGAGGTTTGGGCCCCATGCCATCAACTCAATTGAGCGATATAAGAAAGGTTCTTGTATTTTCCGTCCTGCCCAAGGCCATAGCCCACCACAAACTTACCGGAGGCCTTGAATCCGACAAAGTCCAGAGGGAGATCAACCTTGCGTTCGTCGGTCTTCTCCACTAGCACCATGGTCCTGAGCGAGGATGGTCTCTGCCCAGTCAGATATCGATAGAGGTGGTCGAACGTCATTCCGGACTGGAGAATCCCCTCTATGAGAACAACGTCCTTTCCGGATGCGTCTACCGACGGCGTATAGCTGATTTCTCGTGTTTCGACGCCGCCCACGGCCGAGTCCCGGATGTCCGCACGGACGAAACAGCAGTATACAGGCACCTTCAAGGCGCGAATCAAATCGGCAGTGAAAACAAAAGCGTTTTCCAAAACGCTCACAACCAGAACGGGTTGATGGCCCAGTTCGCGATTGAGCTGGGCGGCAAGTTCTCGGACTCGCTTGCGAATCTGTTGTTCAGTAAAAAGCACCTTTAACTTCTCCCCACGGGTCACGTTGGTGGCCGGGGAAGTAGATTTTCGTCTTGTGGGTTTGCGAGCCGACTTTTTCATCTAAGCCTTTTTCTGATGACGGGCGTCTTGAGAGGTTCTTCCCGAATAACCAGCAACATTCGCGTGTTCTTGCCGGGCGCCGCGCGCCCTGCGAAGGGCATCCCTCGCACCCAAACAATCTGACCGTTGGAAACGAGCACCGGCCAGAGGCGCCGGGTTTCCGCCCCAATTTTCAGGCGTCGAAAAAGCTCTTTAAGCTTCAGCGACTTGCGACCGGCAAGAGCCTCCCACCGGTCTCCGGCGTGCCAGTTCCGCAATTCCAGTTCGCCCGCCAAGCCTCCAGCGTCGAGGCAGACACAGCCGCCTTCATTATACGCCCCTTGTACAGCCTCGCCCTCAACAATTTTGAATTGGAGAACGATCCCGATGTGCGGCAACTCAATGTCCGCTGGGGGCTGAAACTTGAAAGCATACTCCTTCCCTTCCACCAATGCAGGTTGCGGACCAACGATCAACCAGTCGAATTCCCTTCGGGCTTCAAGGTTACCGGGCAGGATGGTCCGGCGCCCGCTCTGCGTTTCAGTGGCGAGCCGGTAGACCGCCTCGAGATGCCGATGGGTCATGCCCGCCAGACGGCCTTTGGACGCAAGAATCATTTTCCGGATAACACGAAATGCCAGAGCGCGCGGGAGTTCACCGAGCACCCGGACCGGAAACCTCTCTTCATCCGCCTCGCGCACCCGCCAGGGTGCTGCACGGTCGTGAGCCTGCTGGACGAGGTATTCCTCATCGGCCCGGGCTCGGTCGGCCAGGCTCGCCAAGGCGAGGACGATATCGGGATTGAAATCGCGCTCCAGCTGGGGGAGGAGTGCGTGGCGAATTCTGTTGCGCCGGTATCGCAGCTCAAGGTTCGAAGAGTCAACGCGATAAGCCAGTCCCCGGCGACCGAGCTCTGCTTCGACTTCGGCGCGCGTGAGGCCAAGAAATGGCCGGATAATCATCCCGTCCAGGACGGGATAGATTCCGCCGAGGCCCTGCGTCCCCGTCCCTCGCAAAAGCCGCAGCAAGACGGTTTCCGCCTGGTCGTTCGCCGTGTGCGCCGTGGCGATCTTGTCCAGCCGTCCCGCTCGAACCAAAGAGGAAAAGAACCGATAACGCATCTCGCGCGCCGTGGCTTCTACATTCCGTTTCTGCTCCCTCGCACGGCGCGCCACGTCTCCATCACCACGTAGGAACTCCACTCCGAGTCGGCCAGCAAGATTAGAGACGAATCGTTCGTCCTCGTTGGACTCCGCGCCGCGCAAGTGATGGTTAAAGTGCACCACCGAAATGACCAGGCCCATCGCTGGGGCTAGCTGCTTCATGAACGTGAGAAGAAGCACGGAATCCGCTCCACCCGAAACCGCCACACCGACGCGCTCGCCGGCACGGACGAGGCCGCTTCGCCGAACCTCTTGACTCCAGCGCGAGTACACATCCTTGCCTTGAGGCATCTTGAAGCCGGATTGTAACAGTCTGTGCCGCTCTAATGCTACGATGCACGCCGGCAATTCATTGGCATGGGTGGCTCGACAATATGACCTCTTTGAAGGAGGGTGAGTTGGACCAGATTTCACGAAGGAGATTGCTCGGCGCTGCGGCGGTTGGAGCCGCCGCTTCGAAGCTTCTTCCGGCCAAGGAGAAGGAGAGTCCGGGCGCGGCCGCGATGACCTGCAGAAGGACCCAACATCCGGCGGCACCACTGCTTTACGCCACGGCGCGCTCCGTCACGGAGTGGTCCATCGATTCGGGCAAATCCTATGCCGATCCCTTCAATGAAGTGGAGTTGGACGTGGTCTTCTCCGATACCGACGGACACGAATGGCGCGTCCCGGCGTTTTGGGGTGGAGGCCAGACCTGGCGAGTCCGCGGCGCCCCCCAGAGCGGGCCGATACATTTTCCAAACTGTGTCCTCAGACACCAAGAATCCAGACCTCCATGATCGCCGGGGAGAAATCGAGGTCTCGCCTTATCAGGGCGACAATCCCCTCCTCAAGCGCGGCACGATCCGCGTGGCGGCAAACGGCCGCCACTTTGAACATGCTGACGGCACGCCGTTTTTCTGGCTTGCAGATACGTGGTGGATGGGCCGCTGCAAGCGCTTGCGTTGGCCTCGGGATTTTCAATCGCTCCTGGTCGACCGGGTTCAAAAGGGCTTCACCTTGGTGCAGATCATCGCCAGCCCACACCCCGACATGCCCGCCCGCGATCCGCGCGGCGCGAACGAAGCTGGCCAAATGTGGGAAGCGAACTTTGCGCGCATCAATCCGCGGTACTACGGCATGGCGGACGCCCGAATTCAATATCTCGTCGAGCATGGATTGGTTCCCTGCATCGTCGGTTGCTGGGGATACTATTTGCCTCAAAAGGGCGTCGCCAAAATCAAGCAGCACTGGAGCAATCTTGTAGCGCGCTGGAGTGGATTACCGGTGATGTGGTGCCTGGCGGGCGAGGGCATGATGCCCTACTACCTTTCCAAAACTCCCAAGGAGGATGCTGCCCTCCAGAAGCAGGGCTGGACGGAAGTCGCTCGCTACGTGCGCGGCATTGATGCTTATCGGCACGCCATCACCATTCATCCCACTGGGGTTGGGCGCGACCAGGTGGAGGACCCGGGGCTTCTCGATTTTGACATGCTGCAAACCGGGCACAGCGACCGCGCCAGCTATGCCAAAACCGTGAATCTGGTCACGGACGGGGTGGCGCGCCAACCCCGCATGCCGGTTCTGGAAGGCGAGGTCAATTATCAGGGTATTGTGGAGGCCGACCGGCAGGAGGTCAGCGCTTTGTTTTCTGGTCGTCCGTGCTGAGCGGCGCCGCCGGACACACTTACGGTGCGAACGGCATCTGGCAGGTCAACACAAACGAGCATCCTTACGGGCCGTCTCCGCACGGAAGGTCGTGGGGTGACACGCCCTGGCAGGAGCCCTTCCAGCTTCCCGGCTCAAAACATCTGGGCCTCGCCCAGAGATTACTGACCCGCTACGACTGGTTGAAGTTTGAACCGCACCCCGACTGGGTCGATCCGCATCGGTCGAAGGAGAATTATATCCGACCCTACGCCGTAGGCATCCCGGGCAAGGTTCGGATCATTTTCCTGCCGCCTATATGGGATACGATCAGGATCGTCGGCATAGAGCCTGGCGTCAACTACCAGGCATTTTTCTTTAACCCGTCATCGGCCAAGGAGTATCGGCTGGGGAAGATAGTTCCGGACACGACTGGCGTGTGGGAAGCGCCGTTTACGCCCACCGTGGGCGACTGGATATTGGTGCTCGAGGGCTAGATGAAGGTGAGCTCATCAGGCTTCCTCCCGCGAGGGGTTCATTTCCAGGTCTGACCGCCGTCCGTGGTGGTGTAGGATTTCCCGCTGCGGGCAATGACTTGGGCCTGCTGAGCCCCCTGCGAGCTTACGTGGATCAGGTCTTCGCTGGAGGGGGACGCAACCCTCTGCCAGGTAGTGCCGCCGTCCGTCGAGCGAAGGACGGTGCCTCCGTGGCCCACCGCCCAGCCGGTGTTTTCGGCGAAAGTGATATCAAATAGATCGTCGTCAGTGCCGCTCACGATTCTCGTCCAGCCGCCCGACTCGTCCGCTTTTTGAATCGTCCCGCGCCGGCCCACTCTCCACTTGATGACGGCTTTCTGTTGAAAGCCGCGAATCGTCAATCCGCTCAACGCGGAGGTTTCCTTGTGCACAGCTGCGGAAGCCGCTTCGGTCGCAGGACTTTCACGCGCGGGGGCAGCCGCGGGAGCAGCCGGCGGCGCGACGGAATCTGCGGTTTTCTTTTCGGCCATTTCAGCCTTGGGCGCCGGCTCGGGCATCTTTACCCTATCTCTTAGGTCGGCGCGTTGACTCGGTGTGGCCATCCCCCCGCCAGCCGCCGTCTGCGGCTCGGCAATCATTCCAGATGGAGCGTTTTGTCCGGCTTCCGTCTTGTTTTTGGCAGGCACGGCAGCAGGGACGGGGGTTGCCTTGGCGAGATCCTTTTCAGCTTTGGCCCGATTCTCTTCGCCCTTAGCGCCCTCTGCTTGCCGGGGTTGCTCGGCAGGAGGAGGTGGGGGCGGGGCGTTCACGGCCGATTCCTGGCGCTGCTCGATGAATTTCTGTATTTCCTCCCTGTACCAGACTGCGGAGGAAATGCCGATGATCAGAAAAGGAATAACCCATGCCAGACGGTAGAACCAGCCCGGAGAAGAATCGGTCGTTTCTTCTTCCGGCTGCTCCCCCACCACCGATGGAGGTTCGTCCGCGTCGGAGAGTCGAGCCAGTTCCGCCAGGTACTCCTGGCAGCGAAGGCACTTGAGGAAGTGATTCTCCCAGAGGGCGCGCTCGGCGTCACTCAACGTGCGGTCGTAGAAAGCCGCCACCGTTTCCGTCTCGGGGCAGTCCGATTCAGAACTTGCAAGCTGTTGGCGCAGTTCCGCCGCGATGACTTTGCCGAGGATTTTTTCGTCTGCGCTTTCCTGAGGATCCTTCTTCACGACTCTCTCTCGCCCAATCTAATCTGTTATTTGCAGGATGGGAACCACCTTACGCTTTTCAATTCCCCTCCACAGTTTGGAACGCACAACTCTCTCTCTCTTGCGCTTTTTTATTCCGATTTCAGGTCCTTGTCGAGCTGAAAGAGAGCGCCGCGCGCCTCGAAGCTCAGGCACCGCTCGACATCGAGAGCAGAAAGCTTTTTGGTCTTGCGCAGAAACTCCTCGATCTTCTTGCGCATCTTCTTGCGCAAACCGTCGAGGTGGCGCGAAACCGTGGCCTCGTGCTGTCCGGTAATCCGCCCAATCTGTTTGAGAGTCAACAGCTGGACGTAGTAGTAACTCAAAATCAATCTCTCCTCCGGGGCCAGTTCGCGCAGAGTCACGCTGACCG
>JACQNR010000245.1 GCA_016202975.1 Acidobacteriota bacterium | reverse complement strand
GACGCGCACCCTGCAGCCCAAGCCCGAAAGGGCGACATCCTTGTGGCGTCCACCGGTTATGTGTCGATGGGCAAAGTGGACGTGTATGGTCGGCACGAACCTGCGATTGTCGATGGGCACGTCGGAATCGTCCGGGTTAACAGTCGGTACAACCCTCAGTTCATTGCCGCATTCTTGCGGTCGCATCTTGGGCAATTACAGTTTGACAAATGGTTTACCGGCTCGTCGGGTCAAATAGAATTGCAGCCGCACGATCTTGGAAATTTTCTCGTTCCCACTTTTGGGGCCATTTCCCTAAACGAACAACGTCGCGTCGCGGCCTTGGTGATGCGGCGCTTGAAACGAGCGCACGCGCTTGAACTCCGGGCCGAAGCCAAACGGTGAGAGGCGCGCGATTTATTCCTTACGATGATTTTGGGAAATGAGCTACAAGAACATGGTCGCGGCTAAGTTTGTGCGGTGTGCCTGGCTGAAAATCCCCGGTACCTAGGGCCGACGGTACCGTCAGGGTGCGCTGCTTTCGGGAATCCGAAGCGCCAAGAAAAGCATTGAAATCGCAATCTTCCGTTTCGACCGCGTCGAGATTGAGGCGGGACTGAAGGCTGCGGTCGGCCGCGGCGTTTCGGTGAGCGTGTTAATTGCCCACACCAACCGGGGTGGAGAGAAGAACTTGCGCAAGCTCGAGATGTGTCTGCTTGAATTGGGCGTCACCGTTACGCGAACCGCCGACGACCTGGCGCGCTACCACGACAAGCTGATGATCATTGACCGCCGGCTGCTCTACGTCCTCTCTTTCAACTTCACCCACCATGATATCGACCACAGTCGCGGCTTCGGCATCGTCACCAGGAACGCCAGGTTCGTACAGGAAGCGCTGAAATTATTTGAGGCGGATGCTACGCGGAAACCCTATACACCCACTTTGGATACTTTCGTTGTCAGCCCCGCCAACGCCCGCAAAGTGATCGGCGCGTTTATCCGCAAGGCCAAGAAGGAACTGCTCATTTACGACCCCAGGATTGCCGACGCGGAAATGCTGCGCGCCCTCATCGGGCAGGCGAAGGCGGGGATGAAGATCAAAGTCATCGGCCGAATAGACATGCAAGCGCTGGGTCTGGAAGTCCGAAAACTCGCCCAGCTGGACTTGCACACGCGCACAATTATCCGCGACCGCCATCAGGCCGTTGTGGGGAGTCAGAGCCTGCGCAAGGCCGAACTGGATTCGCGCCGCGAGATCGGCATTATCGTCCGCGACCCGAAAGTCGTGAAGGGCCTAGTCAAGACCTTTGAAATGGATTGGGCGATGAGCGAAGCGGAAGAAGAACAACAATCTGAGGCCAGCAAAAAGGCGGTGAAAGCGCTGAAACCCGTGGTTAAGGAAGCGATTAAAGAAGTGGTTTCAGAGACCGGGAATGTGATCCTGGATCCGGATAAAGTAAAAGAAAAGGTCAAGGAAGCCGTGAAGGAAGCAGTCCAGGAGCGCGTCGAAGCAGAGATAAACAAATCCCCGGAAGAGTCCTAACCTCTGCGAAGAGTCCCTCACTCAGCCAGGATCGAAGCGCCACGGCAATTCCCGCAAGGACAAAGAGAAAACGAAAAACGGCAACAATATGGCTGCCAGCGCCGCCTGACCTCTTGAATCATGGCGCGGGCTTGCGGCGTGTAAGGACGCCCGAGTCGACGGTCTGCCCCGTGCGTGAGATGGCATTGAAGTACATATCATCGGCGATGATCTCGGCAGCCATAAACGCCAGATCCGTATCGAACCCTTTCGCGGTAATACCCGACCCCCGGTCGATGTTGCCCGCTCGCAACTCGCCTCCGGAACCGACGACGAAGTAGTTGATTCCCTTCTGTGGCTTAACCCGCTCGTAGAAGTGGTCGTGTCCGTTCAGCACCAGGCTCACGTTGTACTTGAGGAAAAGCGGCTCTAGTACTTCGCGCAGGCGGAGGTCCGAGCCGTGCCGCTTGCCTGACGAGTACAAGGGGTGGTGGAAGAAGACGATCTTCCAGTCGTTTTTCGAGGCCGCCAGTTCATCCTCGAGCCACTTGATCTCCTCCGGCTCCGGATAGGTGCTGTCGAACGCGAAGAATCGGACGTTCGACTTCGGGCTGAACGCGTAGTAGAGCTTTCCTTCCATGTTGAACAGCTTGTAGAAGCGCTGCTCGCGCGAGTCGTGGTTGCCCAGCGACGCATAGAATTTCACCCCGGAATCCAAGAGCGGTTTGTAGGGCAGCTCGAACTTCTGCTGGAAGTCCTGCGGGCGCTCCGATCCATACAGGTTGTCCCCGACCAGCACGACGAGGTCATAGTTGAACCGTCCGTGGAGTGCGGCCATCTGCTCGGCGAGCTGATACTGTGGCCGCTCGCCGGTGCCGAAGTCACCCAGGACGCAAAACTTAAGGGATCCGCCCTTATTCGGCAGTGGCACGAGCTGTTCGGCTGAGGACTGCTGGGCCTCGACGGGCGTGGCCCCGGTGATGCTGCCAATGTCCCGGTAATTCGTCCCAGTCAAAATCAGGAGAAGAAGGGACAAGAGCACCACGTAAGACCGATGACGTGTTTGCATGACGACCTCTGTCTGCTTAGTGGGGCATTGCGCCGTCGATGAAATCCACGATGACGTGCGCGTGCACGTCCAGCAGGATCAGCGAATCACCGATGAACCGATACTCAAGGTTTTCGGTTAGCTTCGGCAGTGTCTGGAGCACCTGGGGGGGAACGCTGGTCAGCGGCACAATGTCAGGGTAGCGGGCGTTGACCCTGAGTTTGACCGCTGAGGGGGCGGCTTGCCTTTCGTCCATAATCGAGGCCTTCAACTGCTTGCCGTCGGGCCCTCCAAAGACGCTGGCGAGCAGGTGTTTGATGACCGGCCGCGCCTGCGGCGTGAAGATATCGCCGGGCTTCGCCGTCCGCCGGGCCTGCTGAACCAATTTCCCCAGCATTCGCTGATTGTTGTCGATTTGCTGTGGCGTCGCATCCTTCGGGAGCTTCGGCAGCGTGCCCTCGAGTTTGGTGTACAGTTCGATGTATTCATTCAGACGGTCGGTCATGGTTGCGAGCGCCTGCGCGTCCTCGTTGCTCAGGGGCCCGACAACACGCTCGGTTGGCGGCGCTGACGCTGGAGATTCAGATGTGGGCTTGGGCGCAGGGAGACTTTCCTCGTGTTTGCACGCGCTTAACGCCAAGATAGCCGCCACGACAAGACTGATGACACCGCCTCGTGTTGCAGACATGGGTGCATCCCTCCCTCAGTCTCGGTGGGGACCGACCTGCAGCGCGACGCCGAAGTCGTGCTCCCGGAGTACCCCAATTGGTCCCGGTTGGTCGTCCTTCGACGGCGGGGACATCCGCATCAGGACGGCCCGGACGGCCGCCTGATGCTTCTTTACCGTTCGGTTTTTGAGGAACGCCACGTGGTCCTACCGTTTCCCAGTCGGCGTATCAACCCTAATCCGGAAGACTACCCGAAAATTACATTTTGAGTTTCCTGTTCTTCCAAAATTCTGAGTCAATCACCCCGTTTTGTCAAGAAAGGGCGGCCCCGGGATTTTTAACCCACTTGGAGAGTAAGTTTCCGGCAGAATCTAGGATTCAAAGAGGAGATTTTGCCGTGAAGCGGAAGCGATTTTCTGTGGAGCAGATTGAGTTCTCTCGCATTCAGCTTGGTGCAAGAAAACCCGGTCAGGTCACATAAGCACTTTCTCTAATCTTCCCACGTCTGTTAAACCTAATTGAATTGCTGACACTTTTGACTGCGCGCGAGAGCCGTACGCAGCCCTTTTTCCGCAAAGTAACGACTATAGGCATCCGTTTCATTGAAGCCCGGAACTTGTGACTTGAGTACGTCCTTCACTGGTTTTGCTTGGAGTACCATTCTTACAGCCGCATCAACACGGGGGTCATTTGGACGGCCCTGTTTTGGAGGTAGCCCTTTTCGGATCAGTTTCACAACTTGCTTCTTGAATCCCGCAGGGTCACGAGCGAAATCTTGGGCGAATTGCCGCCTATGGCGGTTGCAGAGCTCTTGAATTGCCTATTGAAGTCCTCGCATACTGGTCCTCGCTGAATAGCATTCTGAAAACATAGGGTTTATGCTGCCGCATGGACCAACTCAAAATGGAACGGGACGATAAGCGTGTTCGGTACAATGCGAGCCCCCGCAACCATGGGCTCAATCCTGTGAGACGGGATTGAGCCCTTCGAATTTTCGAATGTCCCGCGTCAGGGGTAACCGCGGTCTTGCGGATTCTAGGCGGATGGGCGAGCAAGCCGTAGTCGCCATCGCCGAGAAAGGCAACGTAAGGATGCTCGTTGATGGCGAGGATCAGGGGTGCAGGAGCCTCATTGCTTCTGAGAATTCCGGAAGCGGAACGAAGACTTTTGCGAGACCGGGAGTTACCCAGATTTCGGTTGGATACTTATCCGGCACGATGAGGACATCCACAGAGGGAGTCTTCTGCCGGAATTTGTCAGTTCCCTTGAGCCCCGCGATGAAGAACGCCGTGGACCAGCCGTCGGCTGTGGTAGCGTCCTCGGCGAGAATCGTAACACCGGCCGTGCCGCTGATGGGGTATCCGGTCTTGGGATTGATGATGTGGGAGTAACGCTGCCCCCCCATCTCAACGAAGCGTTCGTAGCTCCCGGAGGTGGCAAGGGCCATGCCACTGCGCAAGGTGACTTTGCCGATGATGCGGGAACGGTCGAAAGGATCTCGCACGCCGATCTGCCAGTCCTCTCCCCATTGCGGACGGCCGTAGACCCGGATGTTACCGCTCAAGTCGATGAGGAAATCCTCGACACGTGCGCTCCGGCAGGAGTCGAAGGCCCGATCAACGGCGTAGCCTTTGGCGATTCCCCCCAAATCCACGGCCATACCTTTCAGGGGGAGAAATGCCGTTCTATCCTTGAGGAGGAGCTTTCGGTAATCGACAAGCGTTAGTTGCTCTCGGATAACCGCCTCGGAAGGGAAGGCAGCAGGAGTCGGCGACTTGCCAAAGCCGTAGAGATTGACAAGGGGAGCTACGGTCACGTCGAACGCGCCTTCGCTTAGCTCGCCGAAGTGGCGAGCGACACTCAACACCTGAAGTGTGTCCTCGGAGACTGCGATGGGAGTGACGCCCGCCTTGTTTGCGAGGAGGCTGATAGTGCTGTCGGACCTGTAGGTGCTGAGTTCTTGCTCTAAACGGTCAAAGATGACCTGGACCTGCCTGGTGACTGGCTCAATGCGATCAGCGTCGGCGGTACCGAGTGTGACCGTTGCCATCCCGCCCATGGAACGAAACGACCGGGAGGGCAAGTCTCTGTGAAGAATGAAGCAGGAGGAGCCGCTCAAAGCCAACAACAGACATCCCAGCGGAAGCATTGGGGCCCACCGGCGCAGCCCTGTGCCATGGGGCGTGAGGACTCTCCTCCAGCCGGATTGGGGGATCAAAGCGAGGAGCTTTTCACTGGTCCCCGTGTTCATGCGTACCAGGGACGCGGCCGACTCTTGAGGTTGGAAAGCACGTCGAGGGCGATGTTGACATCTTCCACGATTTGGAAATCAAACATGCCCACGCAGACAAAGTCGGCGCCGTTTTCGAAGGCGAACTTGAAGCCATCCTGGGGAGTGATAGCTCCACCTGCCAGGACTTTGAAGGCAATCCAGGGTCGCTTGACTGTCTGCATGAACTCGGTGGTCTTGTCGGGAAACAGATCGAACATGTTGTCGTGGAACTGGTTGTGGTCAGGCAGGCGTTCGGTATCCACGGAGTACTCAATCCGGTTTTCCCGCGGATGCGCCGACCAGTACTTGTCGTGGTGAAAAGTCTTCATGTAGTAGTCGGGATTGAGCCCGGCTTTTTCGCATTCAACGGGCACGCTGATGGCGTGGGCACCCACACCCGCCAAGTATCCCTGGCGCTTCATGTGGTCGAGCGCCTTGCCGAGCAGGTCGATCTTCCCATTCTTGACAAGACGCTCCGCGTGAGCCCCTTGCACGTACATCAAGGTCACGCCGTAATCGACGGCTTTGTTGATATCCGTCGTAAGGTCCTCTGCTGTGGGGTACACCTGGCAGAGCGTTTGCATCCTTCCGCCGGTCAGTTCGCGATACTTGTTAAACAATGGCATCTGCGCGTTGACGACGCAAAACGTATTGACTCCAGCGCGCTCAGCCAACTCGAAAGTCTCGAAAACTTTTCGATCGGTGTTATAGGCCTTGAAGAGAGAGGATGTATAGATCAGGTCGCGAGAGTGTGCCCAGCCCCCGATGAGATTCCCGCCAAGGATCACGCGGCTGACCTTCGTCTTGCCAAGCGTGCCAAGCGGCAATTCTCCCTTCAGGTCCTTCAGACCCAAATCCTTCAGCTTGATGGTTGCCCCAGTGATGGCGTGGGTGCTCTCCCATTCGTACTTTTTATGGGCGAAGTAACCCAGCGCGCCAAGAAAGGGCAGGGCGACAAGGTCTTCCAGTGTCCGGCGCCGGGCGAGCGAAGTTTCGGGTGGTGCCGGAGGTTGATCCGCAGGAGGCGTGTCGGGGGTTGCCGCCTTGGCGGCTTTGTGGCGTGCAAGAAAGCGATCGAGTCCCCACAAGACGCTCGAAGGCAGAATCAGAAAGACAAGGAGGGTGAACATTTCCACCATGTTCTTGTCCACCACCAGGTAATGTCCTTCGAGGGGGACGCGGTAATCCATCCGGATCCAGGGGGGCTGCGCCATGTAGTAGAGCGCCAGCAGTATGATTCCGGAGGCGCTGGCAAAGCGGGTCAGGCAGCCGAGCATGAGAGCCAGGCCGATGAGAATGAGTCCCCAAATATTCGCGAAGTCGACCGCTCGAAGGAGACTGGGGCTGGAGCCGAGGAAATGGAAGAAGCTCGGGAACACACCGCGCGAGAGCATCAGGTAAGGGGCGGACGTCCAGCCCGGCGTCAGCAACTTGGCGAGCCCTTCATACAACAGATGCCATCCCACCAAAAGACGCAGCGCCAGGAGGATCAGGCTCAGAGGTCTCGAGAATGAATTAGTTTGAGGGGGGCCGAAACGAGTCAGTTCAGTCATGCGGGTAGGCCTTCCTTAGCAGGTTGGCGAGGACTCCGAGGTAGGGTACCGAGAGAGCTTGTCCGGAATTTACGGCTGTATCCCGGCCACTCCTCCAAGAAATTACGCCTGTCGCCCCCTCGTGTCAAGTTTCAGATTGACCTAGCCGAACTTCGGGTCGTATCGCGGCGCGTTTGGCGGCTCTCCTGCCTCTTTGGTTTGTCTCCTGCCTCCAACCTGCTTGGCTGTTGAGACATGTCTCGGCGGCGTCCCTTCTGAGCGCTCGGTTCGGCGAAACGGGATTGAGCCCTTTCCTTTTTCAACTGTGCTAGCATGTTTTCTTCAGTACGGGTCGGCCTCCGGTGGGAGCAAAACTTGCAAAACCCGAACAACGAAATCTTGCCGTCAACCGGCAGGCGTCCCATTTCTATCACTTGCTGGAAAGGTTCGAAGCGGGGATTGAGTTGACCGGGACGGAAGTCAAATCCATCCGGGAAGGGAAGGCGAACCTCAAGGACGGTTACGCAGTGGTGAAGGAAGGCGAAGTGTGGCTCATTAATTGCCACATCAGCCCCTACACGGCGGGTAGCTACATGAACCACGACCCGCTGCGTGACCGGCGCCTGCTCCTCGGCCGTCGCGAGATCGACAAACTTTCCGGAAAGACCATTGAAAGAGGATTAACGCTCGTCCCCACGCGCCTCTATCTCAAGAAGAACCTGATCAAATGTGAGATTGCCCTGGCCAAAGGCAAGAAGGTCTATGATCGCCGCGACGAATCGCGCCAGCGAACTATCGACCGCGAAGCCCGCCAGGAAATGACAGAGCACCGCAGGCGAAGCTGAGGGGCGATGATGTCCCTCGCATGGTATTGACAGCCAGCAATGGGCTTCACATGCCCCAGGAAAAAAAACATGAACCTTGGTAATCTGTGCGTCTAAAACTAATTGGGGAGTCATCATCCGGTGAAAATTGAATTTGAGACAAGGCCCCTTGAGCAGGTCGAAATCAATACGCTGGTTGCTTACGGATTTGAGAATGCGCCGGGCGCAAGTGGAACAGTCGAGTTATTGCACGATGATATCCGCGGCGTCATCGCCGAGTTGAACGCCGACCGGGAACTGAACGGAAAGAATTATGAATGCACACTCATTCACCGCCCCGTGGGTCTCGCCGCGCAAAAGCTGCTTTTGGTCGGTGCAGGTAAGAAAAACAAGTTTGATGAGCACCACCTGCGGCGCCTGGCGGGCGCGGGGGCTCGCCACCTGCGGGCGCGCGGCATCCGCGAGTTTGCGTGGATTGTGGATGGGGCGGCGCTCGAGGGCTATGGCATTCAGGCGATTACGGAGGGGTTGATCATCGCGGATTATGATGCCGACCGTTATCGAACCGAGCGGAACGACGAAAAGCGGATCGAGCGTGTCGTGCTGGCAACGAACGGCGCGATGCCGGGACTTGCCGCTGAGTTCGGACTGAACGCCGGGCGCATCATCGCCGAAGCTCAGAATTTCACGCGTGACCTGGTCAACGAGCCTTCCAATACCATGACGCCGGGAATTCTCGCCCGCAAGGCGGAGGAGATGGCGGGCGAGTACGGGCTTGAGTGCCAGATCCTCGGTACGGACGAAATCAAGGAAATGAAGATGGGCGCGTTTTGGGGCGTGGCGCAGGGAAGTTCCGAGCCTCCGCGATTGATCGTCCTGCGCTACGTTCATCCCGAAGCGGCCGAGACGCCGGTCATCGGAATTATTGGCAAGGGCATCACCTTCGATTCCGGGGGCATCTCGATCAAGCCGGCCGAAAACATGCACGAGATGAAGACCGACATGGCGGGCGGCGCCGCCATGCTGGGTGTGATGCGCGCCCTGGCGCAAGTGAAGCCTCGTGCACATGTCATCGCCGTCATCCCGGCGACCGAGAATATGCCGGGAGGAAGATCCTACAAGCCGGGCGACGTCCTGACGTCGATGTCGGGCAAAACGATTGAGGTCTTGAACACCGATGCCGAGGGCCGCTTGGTTCTGGCCGATGCTCTCACCTACGCCAAGCAGTTGGGTTGCGACGTCCTGATCGATGCCGCCACGCTGACCGGCGCGGTGATGATTGCGCTAGGCAACATCTGCACGGGCGTATTCGGCTGGAACCAGGAGTGGGTAAACCGGATCCTGGCAAGCGCCGACTCGACCGGGGAGCGGATGTGGCAACTGCCGATTGATGATGACTATCGCGAACAATACAAAAGCCTGGTCGCGGACATCGCCAACACCGGCGGGCGATACGGCGGCGCGATTACCGCCGCCATGTTCATCGGCGAATTTGCGGGCGACACCCCCTGGGTTCACCTCGACATTGCGGGGACTCGGTGGACAAATGAGGAAAAGCCTTACCTGGCGAAAGGTCCCACGGGCGTCGGCGTGCGAACCCTCGTGCACCTGCTGACGCATCTTGAGTAAAGATCGCATCGCGCTTTCGCGAGCTGCGCCCATGACCCCCACAGTGCGGGAAGCAAAAACCTTCCCCTACATCCTTTCCGGAACTTCAATCCCCAGCAGGTCGAGCGTGCGCGTGAGTGTTCCCCCCACCAGGCGGACGAGGAACAAAAGACACTGCTGCCGCGCGGCGTCCGGCTCATTCAGAATGTGGTGGACGTGATAGAAATTGTTGAACGCCTGAGCCAGGCGGAAAGCGTACTTGGCGATGGCCGCCGGCTCTTCGGTCGCGATCGCCTGCTCTGCCACCGATTCGAGCTGAGCCGCGAGCAGCGTCAATTCCCAGAAGTCCCCTCCGTCTCGACCCTCAAGAAATCCTTGAAGTTTTTCACGTGAAACATTCTGTTGCAGGGATTCGCTTCGAAATTCCGGGTGGGCCTCGGCATACCTCCTTAAAATATTGCGCCCGCGGACGACGGTGTACTGGAGATACGGCCCCGTTTCGCCTTCGAATGCGAGGGCATCCTTGAAGTCGAAGACGATGATGACGCGGCGCGAAAATTTGAGAAGGAAATAACGCAGTGCCGCCACGGCGATCATGCGCGCGTAGGTCGCCTGCTCGTCGGCATCTGTTGTCATCTCGCGCGTGCGAACTTCCACAAGCGCCTTTTCGATAAGACGGTCGATGAGGTCATCGGCCTTGATTCCCAGCCCCTTGCGTCCCGAAACTTCCACGAAACCCTTGTCTTCGGCACTGACAGCCACGCCCAACTCTTTAGCGCATCGCTCGGTCAGGCCCACGACTTCATAGGCAAAGTGGTGGAGGTTTTCGGCCTGCTTGCCGTAGCCGAGGGCCCGGAAGGCCGCCGCGACGACGTTCTGCAAGTAGGACTGGCGTGTGTCGATCACTGCATAGGCGACGGCGGCGGCGCCAAAGGGCGGAGCACCCGCTTCGCCCGTAACGGCGGTTGACCAGACCGTCTGACCGTCCGCATAGCGATGAAACGGCTTGTACCCGAAGTCCTTGCCGAGCAGGCCGAATTTCCAGAGGTGATAGGCAATGTCCTTGCCGACGTATGTTACGGTGCCGTTTGAGCGGACGATGATCTTTACGTCCTCGTCCGCGGGTTCGGCTCTTACGGCCTCACCGTTCTTTTCCGCGAAACTCATGACCCAACAACCCGCGTTCTTGCCAGAGTCTGCGTAGCGGATAGCGCCCAGGTGCTTCATGATGTCGAAGGCATGGGCCCAGAAATCAAGGCGCAGAATTTCGCTTTCTTGCGCAAGCAGGTCGTAACGGATATTGACGCGCAGCATGGTCGCCAGGTGGGCGCGCACGATGGCGGTTGAAACGAGCTCGGCGATTTTGGCGATTTCGCCGTGGTTGTCTTCGATGGCTTTCAGAGCCTCGGTGCGCCAGCCGAGTGCTTCGGGATTATCTTCGTAATACTGGAAGATCCGTGCGTAAAGGTCCCAGCAGTAATAGTCGAATCGGACCGCGCCAGCCGCCAGCAAGCTCTCAACGTCGTGCAGCGATTTCTTTTCCAGATGCACAAACCCGACAACGACGTCGGCAACCTGCACTCCGGTGTTGTCGATGTAGTTCTGGGTTTCCACGCGATGCCCTCGATAGCGCAGCACGCGCACAAACGT
>JACQNR010000251.1 GCA_016202975.1 Acidobacteriota bacterium | reverse complement strand
GCACCGGGGAGTGCTCGGCCCAGCGCCGAAACTGCCGGCAAAGCATGAACGATGTCGCCGATCGAGCTGAGGCGGATGATCAGAAATTTTTGAGCTGACTCAGGCATGACTTCTTGAAGCGCGCCCAATGACGATTCCGAATCCTGAACACTTTTTTCCTCGCCACTCTTCACTCTTCACGGCTCTTTGCCGCTTGCGCCCGCCGGGCGATATCGGCCAGCAGGTCCCGCGTCGAGTGGTCCTTCGGATCGCCTACGATGCGAACCACGCCGCCGAGTTCATCCATCACCCAGCCCTCGGGGACGGATTCTTCCGTGTAGTCCGGACCTTTGCATTGGACATGCGGCCGAAGGTCACGGAGCATCGGTTCTGCTGTCGGGTCATCAAAGACTACCGCGTAATCCACGCAGCTCAACGCGGCAACGAGCTCGGCACGCGTGTCTTCCCTGAGCAGAGGCCGCCCCGCACCTTTGAGCTGCGCGACGGAACGGTCGCTGTTGATTCCCACGACCAGAACATCGCCCTGCTCCTTCGCTCCCTCGAGAAAACGAACATGGCCCACGTGGAGAATCTCGAAGCAGCCGTTGGCGAAAGCGATTCGCCGACCGGCCGCGCGCAGCCGCTCGCCGAGCGCCCGCACATCGGAACGTGGCATGAGTTTCGATCTCAAGCGTTGCGGATGGCCTCCTGGAGTTCCCGGCGGCTGACGCTCGCCGTCCCGCGTTTCATAACCACGAGCCCCCCCGCGCAGTTGGCGAGGTGGGCTGCCTGCAAGGGAGTCGCACCCGCCGCGAGCGCCAGCGAGAACGCGGCGATCACGGTATCGCCCGCGCCGGTCACGTCCAGGGCCTGGTCGGAACCGAACACTGGGATGTGCTGGGGGGCGCGACGCGGCTCGAACAGAACCATGCCGTCCTTTCCACGGGTAATGACCAGAGCTTCAAGCGCCATGCGGCGCAGCAATGTTCGGCCTGCTTCCTGGAGCAATTCCCGCTTCGCGCCGATCCTTATGCCCAGGGCCTCCTCGACTTCGGGCTCGTTGGGCGTTGCCGCCGTGACATGCGAATAGGTCAGCAGGTCGAAGCGGGAGTCGACCGTCATGGGCAATTCCTTTCTTAACTTTCGGCGCAGCGCGGCTACTTCTTTGGCGCTGGTCGTGCCATAGCCATAATCCGAAACGAGCAGTCCGGAGGACTTGCGGAGCAAACCCGCGACCGTTTCCCTCAGGCGCCGCCGCAGCGCGGCGTCGGGCGGCTGCGTGGGTTCACGGTCAATGCGCACGATCTGTTGCCGCTGCCAGTGAGAAAGGCCTCCCAGTATGCGCGATTTTGTGGGAGTCAAGTGATTGCGGAGCCGCAGCACGTGACGGGTTGAGATTCCACGCTCGCGAAAACACTTGAGGAGCCCCGCGCCCGCTTCATCATCCCCCACGACCCCAACCGGTAGAACGGTGGCTCCAAGCGACGCAATGTTGCTGGCCGCGTTGGCGCCGCCCCCGGGAAGGATCTGCTTCTCACACAGCTTTAGGATCAGGACGGGCGCCTCGCGGGAAACACGAGCGATTTCTCCATGGACGAACTCGTCCGCGACGAGGTCCCCGAGCAGGACGAGGGTTTGGCGGGGAAACTTGTCCAGAATGGCGAGAAGCGCGGCGCGCTCGTCCGAAGTCATCATCTTCACGTTGACATCCATGGACGTCACCATGCCCGGCCTGACTTGCGATGCACTGAACTGCCGCGCAGGCTAAGCCACGTCCTTGACAACTCCCAGCGCCGCCACGTAGACGTCATCCACGGTCACGCTGGTCATGCAGCGAAAATCAATGGGGCACTCGCGCAGGCCGCACGGACTGCACACCACATGCCTCTTCACAACCTTGGCCATGGGCCCGATCGGCCCCGTCGCGCGCTCATCCGTCGATCCGAAGACGGCGACTACGGGCAATCCCAGCGCGGCCGCCAGATGCATGGGCCCGGAATCGTTGGTGATGACAACGCGACACTGGGCGAGAAGAGCGATCAACTGCCGCAGGCTGGTGTCCCCCGCAAGGATGAGCGGCGTGTGCTTCATCCCTCGGGCGATTTCTTCGGCGAGCGGACGCTCGGCGCTCGAGCCGAAGATTAGCACATCGGCGTGCAGCGCACCAATGAGCCGGTCCGCCACCTGGGCGTATCGCGCCGAAAGCCAGCGCTTGGCCGGTCCGAAGAATGCCCCAGGATTGATTCCGACCAGCACCCGCGGCCCACCCAAGCCGTTCCGCGCCAAGTGCCGGCGAGCCCATTCCATTTCTGCATCTTGAACCACAAGGCGATGTTCACGCCCGCGCTCGAGATCCTCGATCAGTCCTGCGCGGAAGAGAAGCTGCAGGTAATAGTTGCTCTGGTGGCCGTAAACCGCGGGATGGGGAGGCACGACGGCGTCGGTCAGCAGAGAGCTGCGACCGTCGCGGGCATATCCGATGCGCACCGGAATACGCGCGCACCAGGCCATCCACGCGGCATGAAACGCGTTCTGCAGGAGTATGGCTGCGTCGAATCCTTCCGCGCGAAGCTTTTGAACGAGCTTCCAAAACCCCAGCGGCCCCCGGTGTGCTTTTTCCGGATTATAGATGATCAGCCGGTCGACTGAAGGCAGGTGGTCATATAACTCGCTGACCCAGGGTTTGCTGACGAGCACAATTTCGGATGAGGGAAATCGAGCCCGTAAAGCCTCCAGGGCTCTGAGGGACATGACGCCATCTCCAATCCAATTGGTCGACCGCACCATAATCTTACGAAATTCGGGCTTGTTCATGAATTCATCCGGCGGCTATGAGTGAGTGCACCCGGCTGATTAACGAATTAACAAACGCATCGGCGTCCTGCATTTCCAGCCTTACCACGGTGGCCATAATGGGCATGTCGAGTCGCCATTCGGGAGGAAGATTCGCGAGGTCTTTTTCCGTCGTCAGCATTACTTCTGCTCCCGAGGCGCGAGCTCGCTGCTCCAGGCGGTGGAGATCGCCCCAGCCATATTGGTAATGATCCCGGTAAGCCACTTCGGCGGAAACTTGGACTCCCCACTTTCGAAGGCCTGAGAAAAAAGCTTTGGGATTTCCGATTCCGCAAAAGGCGAGGGCCCGACGGCACTGCACCT
>JACQNR010000250.1 GCA_016202975.1 Acidobacteriota bacterium | reverse complement strand
GGGTGCGACAAGCCGGAAGTCCTCGATCGGGCGCTTGGGGCGGGGATGATCGACGAAGGCTTCGCGGACCCTCGCGCGGCGGTTGGCGGCGCCGACCTGGTCATCTTGGCGACCCCGGTAGGAGTGATTCTCGATCTGCTGACGCAGATCAAGCAGGCCGCCGATTCCCGAGCGCTGGTCACCGACGTGGGGAGCACCAAGCGACTGATTTGCCAGCGGGCTCGAGAAATATTCGGCGAAGAACCGCTCTTCCTCGGCGGCCATCCGCTGGCAGGTAAGGAGCGATCGGGAGTGGAGAACGCTTCGGCGACGCTCTTTGAACACGCGCGTTACGTCCTCACGCCGCTGCTGCCGAATCACCTGGAGGACGAACGCGTCAAAGCGTTCTGGGGCCTGGTGGAGGCGGTCGGCGCACGACCCTTCGTGACCGAGGCCTCGACGCACGACCGAGCCGTGGCCTTCTTCTCGCACCTTCCTCAACTGGTTTCTTCCGGCCTCGCCAGCATGACCTCCGACCAGGGCGTCGAGGAGTTCCTGCCGCTCGATCTGGCCGCGAGCGGATTTCGCGACGTGACTCGCCTTGCCGAAAGTCCCTACGGCGTGTGGCGGGACATCTGCCTGACCAACATCGAAAACATTCAGGCGGCGCTCGAGGCGCTGATTGACAAGCTGGAGGACATGAAACTCCACCTCTCCGACCGCGAGCTCGAGCGCGACTTTATCAAGGGTTTCAAGTTGCGCGAAAAACTTCGTCAAGTGAAATAGCTCGAACCTCGATGCGGCGATGGTGCTGCCGCGCTGACTGACCCGACCCCGCGCTCCACGTCCCCGCGCGGGTTGCACGCCCTTTCTCATCGTGCTATATTGCGCTCATCCTTAGGATTTTTTATCTGACAGTCTTGATACGGCCTTTCAGAGGGGCTGTCCGGGCAGAAGAGGTGAAAGATGGTTGCGAAGCGCTGTGGACGAGCCGAGAGGCTTCAAAAGAGTTCGCTGACCGCCGGATTTCACGTCGGCGCCTGCTGCTTTGGCCTTATCCTGATGGCCGGCGCCGCGTGGACCTCCCCGCCTGCGAAAAAGCTCAGCGTCGAGAACTTGATGAACCTGCTTTCCGGGGGAGTTGCTACGCCCCGTATTGTCCAGTTGGTTAATGAGCGCGGGATAGATTTTCAGGTCAATCGCAGTTTGGAACAAACTGTCCTGGATTCAGGGGGCGACCCCAACCTGATTGAGGCACTGCGCCAGCAGGCGGCCGGAGGGGCACGGCCGTTGGCAAGCAATGTGGATGTAACCTCTCCTCCCGTGGTCCGCCCCGGCCCGAGGCCGGCGACGACCAGTCCACCCTCCCCGGCCCCCAACAATTCTCCCGGTGGACTGGCTGTGGCGCGCTTGCAGGTCCGATCACAACCGGGCGGCGTCGCGATTTTCTTGGACGGTGAATCGAGAGGAACCACCGACGAGGATGGAGGGCAGCTGGAAGTGGGAGTATCCAAACCGGGGAAGCATGTTCTCCGCGCCTCACGAGAGGGATATCAGGATGTGGAAGCTACCCTGGACATTGCTCGGGATCAAACCTTAGATGTTCCCATCTGGCTGTCGCAGACTGAACCGACAGCGCCAAAGGTCGCGGCGGCCCCGGAACTGCCGCCGGGAAAGAAGTTCCTCGTCCGGCACATTCACCGTGCCATCTCGGGCGTGGCGGCAGCAGGCTATTGCCAGGGTTGGATGATCGTGAACGTGGGTTACGTCCGCTACCTCAGCACAGACACCCCGCACAAATACCTGATGAATACGAGCGAGTTGAAGCATGCCAAGCCTTCGTCAGGAGAGGGGAATTTCAGTCTCAAGCTCGACTTCGGACGGGAATATCAGTTCGAGGCGGTGAACGAGCAGGGCAAGGCTGTGAATTCCGGCCCCGTCCTTGCCGAAATCCGTTACAGCATGGGCCAATAGAATTAATGCGAAAACGCTTGGGAGCAATCAGAGGAGGGATCATCGTGAAAAGACTCGTAATTCGGACTGCATGGGTGTTGTTGATTATACTCTGCGCGCTCGGTCAAACGGCCCTCGCGGCCGATACATCCAAGAAGCGAGTGGCGCTCTTTGACTTTGAATTCGGCTCCGTTCACCACTGGTGGAGCTGGGATTGGGACATCGGCAAGGGCATTGCCGATATGATTGTGACCAACCTCGTGCGGGATGGCACCTACTCAGTTGTCGAACGTAAGCAACTGGAAAAGATTCTGCAGGAACAGAACTTCACCAACAGCGACCGCGCCAACCCTGCCACCGCCGCAAAGATCGGCAAGGTGCTCGGGGTCAATGCTATCGTCATCGGCACCATTACCCAGTTTGGTATGGAAGACAAGAAGATTGGCGCAGGCGGTCTCAGCAATAAGCTCGGCGGAGTTTTAGGGCGCGTGGGCACGCAGAAGGGAAAAGCCAACGTGGTCGTTGACGCGCGCATGGTCGATACGGAAACGGCGGAAATTCTCGCCGTGGCCTCGGGCAAAGGTCAGTCTTCCCGGAGCGGAGTGGATCTGGCCGGAGTGGGCGGCGGCTCGGGAGGCGGTATCGACATGAACTCCAGCAATTTCCAGGAAACTATCATCGGCGAAGCCACCCGCCAGGCCGTGGATGAACTCACCCGCCAGCTGGTGGAGCAAGCGGAAAAGATTCAAGCGACGCAAATCGAAGTCAACGGACTGGTGGCGGACGTGAATGAGAACAACCTCGTTTTGAACGTGGGCCAGAACCAGGGACTGAAGGTCGGGGACGTACTTGCGATTGAGCGCATCGTCCGCCAAGTCAAGGATCCCACGACCGGCGAGGTGATTCGGACGATCACTGAGGCGATCGGGACGGCCAAAATTACTTCTGTGGACGCTCGCTCCGCCGAAGCCGTGTTTTCCGGTGTAGGCCAGCCCAAAGTGGGAGATGCGGTCAAACCCAAGAAGTGACATGCGGGGTCCAATATTTCCCGGCGTATAAGAAATCGAGGGCGCGGCGTGACGCGCCCTTCTGATTTGGGGGAGGTGAGTGAAAAAAGTTTTTGAGACTCTGGCCGGCACGCCCGGAAAGATCCGGCGTGAAGTCGCCGCCATGTCGCCACAGGAGATCCGGAGAAGGCTCGCGTCTGGAAAATGGTCCGTACAGGAAATTCTTGCGCATTTGGAGGATATTGAAGGGCCCGGATTTCGTGGCCGCGTTGAGGCCATCGTGCGCGAAGACCATCCATTGCTGCCTTCCTTTGACCAGGAAGCGCGGGCCATCGACAAGCGCTACGACCGCACGAATCCACTGCGCACGCTCGAATCCTGGGCGCGCCTGCGGCGGGCCAATCTGAAATGGCTCAAGGCGCTTCGGTCCGCCCAGCTCAAGCGCAGAGGGACACACGAAAAAATGGGCGAGATGAGCGCCGGGGAGTTTCTCTACGAATGGGCGTTTCACGACCTCGGCCACCTGAAGCCGATTCTGGAAGTGAAGCGCTACGCGCTCTACCCGCGCATCGGCAATATGGGGAAATACTACACATTGAGTTAGTGAAGGTCGTGGATTGTTCGTTGTATTTCTTCCGCTTTCCGCGACTTACAATCTACAACCCACTACCAACAGGATTCCCGGTCCTTGAACAAAATCCTACCCAGTGCAGAAGCCGCAGTGGCCGATATTTTCGACGGCGCAACGATCATGGTGGGAGGCTTCGGCCTTTCCGGCATCCCTGAAAATCTCATCGGCGCGGTGCGCGACAAGGGCGTGCGCAACCTGACCGTGATCAGCAACAACGCCGGCGTCGAAGGGGTCGGCGTGGGAAGCTGGCTTGAAAACGGCCAAATCAAGAAGATCATTGGATCGTACGTCGGCGACAACAAGCTCTACGAAGAGTTGGTGCGGAAGGGCCTGCTCGAGACCAACCTGATACCGCAGGGAACGATGTCGGAGTGCATCCGGGCGGGCGGCGCGGGCATTCCGGCGTTCTACACGCCGACAGGAGTGGGTACAGTGGTCGCGGAAGGGAAAGAAGTCAGGGAGTTCGACGGGCGGAAATATCTGCTCGAGCGGGCGCTCAAGGCGGATTTTGCCTTGATCAAAGCTTATCGTGGCGACTGCTGGGGAAATCTGGTCTATCGCAAGACGACGCGGAATTTCAATCCCATGATGGCGACCGCCGCACGCATCACGATTGCCGAGGTGGAACAGATCGTCGAACTCGGGGCGCTCGATCCTGAGGCGATTGTCACGCCGGGAATATACGTGCAGCGGATTATTCAGGGCGCGGGCTACAGGAAGGGAATCGAGCGCCGGACGGTCAGGAAACGAAGCTGATGGACAAACGCGAGCTCATCGTGCGGCGCGCAGCGCAAGAAATGAAGGACGGATTCTACGTCAACCTCGGCATCGGCATGCCCACGATGGCGGCCAACTACATTCCCCCGGGGATTGAAGTAATTTTGCAGACCGAAAACGGCATGCTCGGCGTGGGCCCGTATCCGTGGGAGGGCGAGGAGGACCCCGACCTCGTCAACGCCGGCAAGGAGACAATTTCGGAAATTCCCGGTTGTTCCTATTTCTCGAGTGCTGAGTCATTCGCCATGATTCGCGGCGGACACATCGACCTGACGATTCTGGGCGCGATGGAAGTGGACGAAAAGGGAAGTCTGGCCAATTGGATGATTCCCGGCAAAATGGTGAAGGGCATGGGCGGCGCGATGGATCTGGTGGCGGCCGCGCGTCGCGTCATCGTGACCATGGAGCACACGACGCGCGACGGCAGGCCCAAGATTCTGAGGAAGTGCACGCTGCCGCTGACGGGCGAGCGCGTCGTGGATACCATTATCACGGAGCTCGCAGTCTTGGAGGTTTCGCCTGACGGATTGCGGCTGAATGAGATCGCGGCCGGCACATCCGTCGATGAAGTTCAGAAACTTACCGAGGCTCGATTGCACGTCGGCGCCGACTTGAAGGTGATTTCGATCTAGTGGCGCTGCACTCAGTTCCGACGAGCCCGGATCGGCGAGGAGTGAATTCCCTTGCATTTCTCTCGCTTCGTTCTTCCCGTATTCCTGTTGCTCCTCCAGGCGACTCAACTGTCCTACGAACAGGGAATCGAACAATGGCAGCGCACTCGCGAGGCGGCCCTCAAGGCGGAGGGCGGCTGGCTCGACGTGGCGGGCCTGTTCTGGCTCAAGCCGGGCGCTAATACGGTCGGCACCGACACCGCAAACGATCTGGTTCTTCCAAAGGGTTCAGCGCCGCCCAACGTCGGCCGGTTTTGGTTCGCAAAGGGTGAAGTCATTTTCGAGCCTCAGCGCGGCGTGATGGCGACGGTGAACGGTAAGCCCGCCGCCCGTCAGGTGATGAAGCCTGACGCGTCCGGATCCCCGGACATTCTTCGCCTGGGCAGCCTCACGATGTTCGCCATCCGGCGCGGGACCCGCACGGGAGTCCGGCTGAAGGACTCCAACAATCCTGCAAGGAAGAATTTTGCCGGACTCAAATACTTTCCCACCCGGCCAAGTTATCGCGTCAAGGCGAAATACTCGCCCTACGACCCTCCCAGAAAGATTAAGATCAACAGTGTTCTGGGCGACACCAGCGAGGACGTCAGCCCCGGTTATTTGGAATTTGATCTCGGCGGGAAACATCTCCGCTTGGAGCCACTGATCGAGGACGACGAACTCTTTATCATCTTCAGAGATCAGACGGCGGGGCGGGAGACCTATCCCGCCGGCCGGTTTCTCTACGCGGACTTGCCCAAATCGGCAGAAGTGATTCTTGACTTCAATAAGGCGATCAATCCGCCTTGCGCTTTTACGCCCTACACAACCTGTCCTCTTCCGCCCCCGCAGAACCGGCTCGCGATCCGGATCGAAGCCGGAGAGCTGCGGTACGGTCACTAATGCCGGTCCAGATTTTCGCGACAAAGGCGCGCAGCTCCATTTGAAAGTCGATGCCGTGTAGGATAGAAGCGGATTATGAAGCATCACGAAGTTGGAAAGGCACTAGTGCCGCGTTACGTAATTAGGTGAAACATTAGCTCGCGGCGGAAGGGCACGGCTTCAGCCGTGCCG
>JACQNR010000043.1 GCA_016202975.1 Acidobacteriota bacterium | reverse complement strand
CTTGTGCGCATCACGTGAAGGCGCCGGGGCACCCTCGACAAAGGGATCGTCGGCCGGAAGCAGCGCTGTTTTGGGAGCACCATCCATGGAGTGCCTCGAGAAAACCTCGGAGGGCGGTGCGCGTCCCGCCGCTGGAGATGGTTCAACCTTGTGGGGTTGGCAAAGGAGAGTGTACTCCGTCTGAAGCGGAGTTACAACGCCCGCGGCGCGCATACCCCGGGTAGGATCCTAAAACTGTGTTGCTTTACAACCCCTGATTCCTAGGTCTTCCTGTCCGTAGCAGGCTTTTCCAAAAATGCCCAAATGTCGGGGTAATAGCGTTTTAGGAGTTGGCGCATTTTGGCTTCGCCCCTAGGCATGTGCCGCTGAAAATCCTTTCGCGTAATCAATCACTTTGACGCCAAAGTGGCAATCAAAGATTCAAGTCGCGCTGCCAGTTCCGCCGTCGCATGAAGAATATCTGCTTCCGACATGATGCACCTCCCATTCAATTTGACTAAGAAGATAGACGAAATGAATGCCCCTAGACTGCATTCAGCATCCCCCGCCCAGGCTTGACAAGACCCGCCGGCGATTAGATGATAGATTCCGAGCGGGTCAGATATCTTGGCGCGAGCGATTGCTATGTCCTACAAGATTGAGGTTGAGCGCGAAGTTGATGGACGCTGGATTGCCGAAGTCCCCAGCCTGCCGGGCGTGCTGGCCTACGGCAAGACGAAGCAACTGGCCCTTGCCCGGGTTAAGGCGCTCGCGCTACGCGTCATCGCGGACCGAATCGAGCGGGGGACTCGCTTGACCAAGACGGAAAGTCCCGTTACCACACCCTCCACATTTTCGTTTGCCCTCCGGTGAGCAACTGGCCCAGCACGAAAGCACGAAAGGTTTACAGAGCTTTGCTGAAGATCGGGTGGAGCCCCAAGGGAAATCTCAAAGGCACTTCTCACGTTCAGCTGTTTCATCCAGTGCGCGACCGTTTTACTTGAGCCTTTCACGATAATGATGAAATCGGACCTAGGATGCTCGCCCGCATCGCAAAGCACACCGGCATAACCCCAGAGGACCTCTGATCATTCAATTGATCTTCCAAATCCTCAGCGCAATTTGCGCATAACCTTGGGCGTCAGCCACCAGACGAGCTGGCCGGGGGAATGGGGAGGGAATTCTTCGAAGGTAATCAGGCAGCAGCCGCCTTTCTTGAAGGTGAGGTGGGCGTGGCGGCCCGCGCCGATCAACCGCGCGGCCAGCAACCCCAGGTCGGGCTCGTGCCCCGTGACGAGCACGCGAGCACGATTGGGGTGCTTGGAAAGGAATTTGACCAGCGCTTCCGGCTCTCCGCCCGGACTTAAAGCGTCACAGAGATCGACTGGCGTGTGCGCGCCCAATCCCTCGGCGACAATTTCCGCGGTCTCGCGAGCCCGCACCAAGGGGCTGGAAACGATCCAGTCGAGCTCAACGCCCAACTTGGCAAGTCCGGCGACGATTTCTCGTAGTTTCTTCTTGCCCTCCGGAGTCAGAGGTCTCTGGGTGTCATCCGGGTAAGCGGGGCCACGCTCGCCGGCGATGCCGTGGCGCATAATGTAAAGCTCATAAGTCGTGGCTGGAGCACCCTGGCTACCTGAGTCATTTTTGGCGGTCATCAATCATTTCCTTGGGAGGGCTGATTGTATGGCGAGACGCCGGGCGTTGCAAGTCGCTGTACTAGCGGATTCATGCCCTTGCTTCATCCAAGGGATAACGGCCAAATTTCTTCGCTGCCTCGATCATCGCCAGATAGTTGGCAGGATTGACGGAAGAGTGGATGGAGTTCGACGAGGAAAGGATGAAGCCGCCGCCTGCGCCAGCCTGGGCGATACAATCTTTCACCGCTGCTTCGACTTCCTGGTTGGTTCCGTGGGGAAGCAACTGCCCGCAGTCAATGTTGCCGATCAGGCAGAGGCGGTCGCCGTATTTCTTCTTAGCGTCGCCGATATCCATCCCGGCCAGAGGTTCGAGAGGGTTCAAACCGTCGATGCCGGTCGCGACGATCTCGTCGAGAATCGGCCGCAAATTGCCGTCGGAATGCTTGATGACTTTGCCGCCTTCTTCGTGGATCACATCCACCATGCGCTTGAGCCGGGGAATCACAAATTCGCGCGCGATCGCGGGAGAGAAAAAAGGACCCTGGTTGCCAGCGTAGTCGTCGGCGATGACGATGGCGTCCGCGCCGGCACGGACGGCGTTGCGGGCGACACGCAGGCTCATTGCCAGGACCTTCTCCATCAGTTCGTGGGCGAATTCCGGATCGAGAAGGAAATCCATCAGCAGGTTTTCGAATCCGCGCAAAAAGACCGACCACATGAAGGCCGCGCGATGCCGGAACACAATGGCCCGCTTGCCCTTGAAACGCCACACCAGCTCCGGCAGCTTGCCCAGCCTGTGGGGTGCGTCGGGGTCAGGCGGAGTGTAGGTCTTCAGATCGTCCTTGCTTTCGATCGGTCCGTGCAGTGGGTGATCGATCATCTCCGCGCTGGGCTTGAAGATCACCCCCCACTCATCGGCATAACTGCCGTCGGGAAACCTGCAGACAGTATCAAACTGGAAGGCGGTGCTGACCCCGTCAAAATCCATGGCGTCCTCGAAGTCGGTCTGGTCAAGAGCTCGTGGCACCAGGGCTTTGATGACCTTCGTGCTGATCGACCATTCGCCAATTGGGACGCGGTCCGGTTGCTTGCAGTCGAGGGCTGTCATAAAACGTTCGTAGGAGTTCATTCCGGAACTTCCGGCGTCCAACTGCCGCTAGCCTCCCTTGCCCGCTCGGCGCAGCAGATAGTAGCACTTCCCGTTAGTCGCCTCAGAGGGGGGAATGAAATCGCGCACCAGGTACCCGGACTTGAAATAGTTCTGGAAGATCCGCCGCGTCTCGTTGCGCCAGCGCGCCGCGAGTTCGATGTCCCTGGCTCGCATCGAGTCGGTGTTCGAGGGAATCTCCACGAGCAATCGGCCCGCGCTGAGGTGAAGTTGAATTCGCCAGTTCACGAGGAAGTCGTCTGAATTGACGGTTGTTTCATTGGCGCGGGGCACGCCGGAAATATCCAGCGGACGAGCGCCTTCGCTCAGCCGACGCTCGACGCTCTGCGCGGCGATCTTCCAATTGACGACAAAGCGGTCGCTCGCGAGACCGCGCTCGATGGCACTGGGAAAGCGGCCGTAGCAGTCAGGCAGGTACTCCTCAATCGTCGCCCCCAGGCGCGCCACGTTGAGCGCGGCGTTGCGGGTCTGCAGCGGGTCAAAGGTCCAGCAGATGGACTTAATTCCTTGCGCAAGGGCCAGCTTACGGTGCGCAAGCTTCATTTTGAAGCCGAGCCCCCGGTCGCGGAATCCTGTCCGCACCGCCATCATGTGTGACCAGTGAATCAGCCGGCCCCGCCGCCGGGCCAAGATGGCATAGAGAAATCCCGCCATATTTCTCCCGCCGAAAGCTCCCAGCACCACCCCCCCGTATTTGGCGATGACGCTCAGAAGCTCGCGGGTCGCCGCGGGAGAACCCCACACCCCGGCCTGGATTCGCTCGCACTCGCGAAACTCCGCCAAAGTTCTCAGTGACCGAATCTCGTATTCCCGCACTCCGTCACCCCGAATTGAATGATGGGACAGCAATCCTACCATTATCACTTCGGACTTGGAAGGGTGAGGGAAACAAGACTCGATCGATGGCATCAGCGGAATGATTGATCGTCGGGATGAGAGGTCAGGCCGAGGCGTAAGGCGTAGTCTTGCCCCGTGGCTCGGGGACCAACCCGCCTTCGCGGCGGAGCGCTGCGCGCTCTCGTGGGAGGGTAGGACCCTCCCCGACACCCCAAAGCCACCCGAAGGAAGCCACGGAGGTCTGAGTTTTGAACCGATACAGCAGCCGACGCTTGATTTTGTCGAAACGCAGAATTGAAAATGGAAATTGCGGCTAATAGCGCTAGCTCATCGCGCCTCTGCTGAAGAAATGCTCACCCGTCCATGAAAATAGTGGCATTTCTCAACTTCAGTTGCAGTTTTTCTCTGGCAATAGAATTGCTCGTAAACAGGGGATGTTGCAGAACGCCGCGAGGGACGATCTGCCCAGGCAAGGGGCAGTGGTGTCCTTGGGCGTTCTCGACCTTCTGCGCCGATGGGCATATCCGTTCTTGTTGATAGGGCTGTTCGTCCCGAGTTTGACTGCCCAGCAACCTGAGGCATTGCCCGGCTCCGAAGATTGCGCCGTGTGCCACGAACCCGGCCGTCCCGCGCGCAAGCGCGAGGCCGGAGTACCTCGAGGCTTCGACGCTGCGGCGCTGCGGGCCTCGCCTCACGCAGCCGTTGAGTGCGTTGGCTGTCACGTCGACCTTGCCGGGAAGGAGTTCCCCCATCCGGAAAAGCTCAAGCCGGTGGACTGCGGAGTATGCCACTCCACCGAGCAGCAGCAGCATTCGGAAAGTCTGCATGGGAGGGCCGCCAAGCGTGGCGAAAAGCTCGCACCCAAGTGCACGGACTGTCATGGGACCCACAACGTCCTCCGTCCCTCCGATCCCAAATCGGCGACCAGCGTGACCCAAGTCCCGCTCCTGTGCGGGCGCTGCCATCACGAAGGTTCGCCCGTACAACTGACTTACAACATCCCGCAGGACAAAATCCTGGAGAACTACACGGAAAGCATCCATGGCGAAGGATTGTTCAAGCGCGGCCTGGGGGTAACCGCAGTCTGCACCAGTTGCCACACGCCGCATTTCGTCCTGCCTCACACCGACCCACGTTCCTCGATCGCCAGACGCAACATCGCCAAGACCTGCGAAAAGTGCCACGTGCAAATCGAATCCGTGCATCGCAAAGTGATTCGCGGAGAACTGTGGGAGAAACAGCCGCATCTGGTTCCCGCCTGCGTGGATTGTCATGAGCCGCACAAGATCCGTCGCGTGTTCTATCCGCAAGGCATGTCGGATCGCGACTGCCTGAGCTGCCACGAGCGGCCGGACATCCTTCCGGCAAGCGGCGTGCGCAAGGCTTCATTGCATGTCAAAGAAAGCGAGATTGCCGGTTCGCGTCACGCGCGGGTCGCTTGCGTGCAGTGCCACACCGGCGGAACGCCCTCCCACGAGCGGCCATGCGTGACTATGACCGCGAAGGTGGACTGTTCGATCTGCCATGCCAGCCAGGTGGAGCAGTACAACGAAGGCATCCACGGCCAGCTTGCGGCCCGGGAGAACCCCGATGCGCCCGGGTGCACGCAGTGTCACGGCACGCACAGCGTCCTGGGTCACATCGATCCGCGCTCGCCCACGTTCTCGCGCAACGTGCCGGAGCTCTGTGCCAATTGCCATCGCACCGGACAGAAGGCGGCGGTGCGCTACAACGGCGCGCAAACCAACATCGTGGAGCACTACACGGAGAGCATCCACGGCAAGGGCCTGCTGCAAAGCGGCCTGACGGTGACGGCCAACTGCGCCGATTGCCACACGCCGCACCGCGAATTGCCCAGCAAGGACCCGCGCTCGAGCGTCAATCCCAAGAATGTCGCGGCAACCTGCGGTCGCTGCCATCAGGGCATCTTCGAGATGTTCGAGATGAGCATCCACGCGCCCGCGGTAGCACACACCGACAAACCTCTACCGGTGTGCAGCAGCTGCCATACCGCGCACAGCATCCGCCGCGTGGACATCACCGATTTTAGATTGCACATCATGGACCAGTGCGGCGACTGCCATCGAGACATCGCCACGAGTTACTTCGACACCTATCACGGCAAGGTCTCGAAGCTCGGGTACGTGAAGACCGCGAAGTGCTACGACTGCCACGGCTCGCACGACATTCTGCCGGTAGCGAACCCCGCGTCGCGCTTGAGCCGCGCGAACGTCGTTCAGACGTGCGGCCAGTGCCATCCCGGTTCGCACCGCCGCTTTGCCGGCTATCTGACCCACGCTACGCACCACGATCCCGAGAAGTATCCGTTCCTCTTCTTCACATTCTGGGGAATGACGTCGCTGCTGATGGGCACTTTCGTCGTCGCCGGATTGCACACGATCGCCTGGCTGCCGCGCTCGCTGCAGTTTCGCAGAGACCTCCAGGAGAGTGGCGCCGACCACGGCGAGGTCTACGTCCGCCGCTTTCGCAAGTTCGATCGCAACTTGCACCTGATGGTCATCACCAGCTTTATTGGCTTGGCCGTGACCGGAATGATGCTCAAGTT
>JACQNR010000267.1 GCA_016202975.1 Acidobacteriota bacterium | reverse complement strand
CCCAAGGATTGGGCAGACTCCTATCTTGCGGCCTTCGCGTCCGCGTCGAGTCTGACCCTGGTCACCTTCGATGGGGAGTTCCGAGGCAAGGTGAGCGACGTCATTATTCTTGAGCCGCGGCACTGAGCGAGAGCCGATATCCCTCCAGTTGCGCAAGGGCATCGGTCAACTGTAAACTGAGAGTCTAAGAAGTCATCCAGAAAGCGAGGAAGTTTATGCAGCCGCCAATTCGGAACGAATGGGTCGCAAAACGCACGGGGCCGATCGTTACCCAGATGCATTACGCCAGGCAGGGCGTCGTGACAGAAGAAATGGAATACGTGGCGAAGCGCGAGAACCTTTCGCCGGAAACGGTCCGCGACGAAGTGGCGCGCGGGCGCATGATCATCCCCGCCAACGTCCGCCACGTCGAACTCGAGCCCATGGCCATCGGCGTCGCCGCAAAGTGCAAAATCAACGCCAACATCGGCAACTCGGCGACGACCTCGAACATCGATCAGGAACTGGAAAAGCTGCACACCTCGGTCCACTACGGCGCCGACACGGTGATGGATCTGTCGACGGGCGGCGACATTCACCAGATTCGCGAAGCCATCCTGCGTCACAGCCCGGTGCCCATCGGCACGGTGCCGATTTATGAAGCCATCGCACGCGTGACCCACATCCGCGACTTGACGCCTGAGCTGATGCTGGAGGTGATCGAAGAACAGGCCGAACAGGGCGTCGATTACATGACCATCCACGCGGGCGTCCTGCGGGAGTTTATCCCGCTCACGACCAAGCGCATTACGGGCATCGTCAGCCGCGGCGGCGCCATCATGGCGCAGTGGTCGGTGGAAAACCACCAGCAGAACTTCCTCTACACGCATTTTGAAGACATCTGCAGAGTCTTCCAGAAGTACGACGTCTCCTTTTCGCTCGGCGACGGCCTGAGGCCCGGGTGTCTGGCCGACGCGAGCGACGAGGCGCAGTTCGCCGAACTCAAAGTCCTCGGCGAGCTGACCAAGAAGGCCTGGGAGTACGACGTCCAGGTCATGATCGAAGGTCCCGGCCACATCCCCATGGACCAGATCAAGCTTCAGGTCGACAAAGAAATCGAGCTGTGCCACGAAGCGCCGTTCTACACGCTTGGGCCGCTGGTCACCGACATCGCGCCCGGCTACGACCACATCACCTCGGCCATCGGCGCGGCCATGATCGGCTGGCACGGCGCCGCGATGCTCTGCTACGTCACGCCCAAGGAACACCTGGGCTTGCCGAATCGCGACGACGTGCGGCAGGGCATCATCGCCTACAAGATCGCCGCCCACGCCGCCGACGTGGCCCGCCATCGTCCCGGCGCGCGCGATCGCGACGATGCGCTCAGCTACGCGCGATTCCTCTTCGACTGGAACAAACAGTTCGAGCTCTCGCTCGATCCGGAGACCGCGCGCGCCATGCACGACGAAACGCTCCACGATGATTACTACAAGGAAGCGGCGTTTTGCTCGATGTGCGGCCCCAAGTTCTGCTCCATGAACACCACGCAGACGCTGGAGAAGCACCTCGGCCTCGACCAGACACAGCGCGAGCAGAAGTTTGTGGAATTGCTGGCCAAAGTTCAGAGTTGAATTATGGAGCGGTCCCGCCTCGATGCGGGGCCGACTTATTCAGGGCTTGACTGAACAACTGAATCGTTTTCCGGGCGCGGGCGCGCTGCAAGCATGAACTCGTCCCCCGCGCAGGCGCACTCCCGGGGGACGTGGAGTGGAGTACTTCTCGCGTCGCCCCCTGAACGCATGTTGGCCGGTCCGAGCTTCAGCCTGGCGGCTCGATGAGCCAGAATTCTACTCAGGAGGGATTCCATGGGTACAATCGCAACACTTCAGCAGTCCAGCAAACGTAAAACGAAACGCGGGGCGAAAGCTGCGCCTCCTGCGCAACCGAACCCGATGCGGATTTTCCAGACCATGAATGCGTTTCAACAGACCGCCGCGATGCGTTCCGCGATCGAGCTCGACATCTTCACGGCGATCGGAGAGGGCCAGACCACAGTCGCTGATATTGCCCAACGCGCCGGCGCTGCCGGGCGCGGGATTCGCATCCTCTGCGACAACCTGACCTTGATGGGTTTTCTGACCAAGAATGCAGCCCATTACGGCCTGGCGCCTGATGCCGCGGTGTTTCTCGACCGCCGCTCGCCCGCTTATATGGGGACCGCGGTGCGTTTTCTGAATGCTCCCGAAATCCTGCGCGCTTACGACAACTTCACGGAAGCGGTCCGCAAAGGCGCCACAGCCATGAGCGAAGAGGGAACGATTTCGCCTGAGAATCCACTCTGGGTGGAGTTTGCTCGCTCGATGGCGCCGCTGATGATGATGCCCGCCGAAGCCATTGCCCAGATCGTAGGCGCCGACTCGGGCCGCAAGTGCCGCGTGCTCGATATTGCCGCCGGGCACGGTCTGTTCGGCGTGACGATCGCCAGGCACAATCCGCAAGCGGAGATCGTAGCGCTCGACTGGCCGGCCGTTCTGGAAGTTGCGCAAGCGAATGCGCGCAAGGCGGGAGTCGAAGGCCGCTATTCGACGATTACCGGCAACGCGTTTGAGGCAAATCTCGGAAGCGATTACGATCTCGTATTGCTGACCAACTTTCTGCACCACTTCGACATCCCAACCTGCGAATCGCTCCTCAAGAAGGCCCACGCGGCCCTCGCGCCCGGGGGCCGTGCCGTGACGCTCGAATTCGTCCCTAACGACGACCGCGTCTCCCCGCCCGAAACCGCGTTCTTCAGCCTGATCATGCTCGGCTCGACGCCGCACGGCGACGCCTACACGTTCGCGGAGTACGACCGCATGTTCCGCAACGCGGGCTTCGCGCGTAACGAGCACATCCGTCCCCCCGAATCCCCGGAATCGGTGATCGTTTCCTACAAATGATGCCCACAGGGGAAGGCAACCTGGCATGGCAGCGGGGATGCCTTCCCCCGTCTTTGCCGTCCTCCGCGATACCGCGTTATATTTGAACGACCATGCAAGACAACGCCTCGGAGCTTGAGCTTCGAAAAGAATTCAACCGCTGGGCGGAAGATGGCCGCGCCGAGGAGATGGAATCGCACCACTTCCCCATCACCCACTCTATGCTGGAATTGATGCAGCTGCGACCCGACGAGCGCGTGCTCGATGTGGGCTGCGGCAACGGCTGGTTCTGCCGCCAGATCGCAACGTTCGTGCCCGACGGACTGGTCATGGGCGTCGATGTTTCGGATGAAATGGTCCGCCGGGCGGAACACGCCACTGCCGCAAATCCCCGCGTCAATTTCTCGACGGGCACCGCCGAGAAACTTCCCGCCCCCGACGGCGCCTTTACGCGCGTCGTTTCGGTCGAATCCGCCTATTACTGGTCCGACCCTGCGCGGGGATTGCGCGAGACTTTCAGGGTGCTCGCGCCGGGCGGTTCGGCGTGGGTTCTGATCAATTATTACCGCGATAATCCTCACTGCCATCAGTGGGGAACACACTACACGATCCCGGCGCAACTGCTTTGGGCGAAAGAGTGGGCTGAGCATTTCCTTCGGGTCGGGTTCGTCGAGGTCACCCACCGCAGGATACTCGACCGCTCGCCCACGCCCGATGTCAATTCGGGCCGATGGTTTCGTGACGTCGAACAACTCAGACTATTCAAGGCCGAAGGCGCGCTCCTCATCACTGGAATAAAGCCGTAAGAACAGACGAGTCGGTATAGCTCCCGCGGCCGCTTTCATTCCCGTTCGAGGTCAGCGAGCGCCTCCACGCAAACTTCAAGCGTCCCGCATCCAGGCTGGGTTATAATGGTGTTTCAGAGTCGGGGCGATTCATACTGCGAAGTAGTGAGGGTGTTTCATGGAAGCATTTGAGGCCAAGCACCAGGAAAGTTTCATCATTTCGAGCGTGGACCAGGTCTTCAAGTGGGCGCGCAAGTCGGCGCTCTGGCCGCTGACCTTCGGCCTCGCTTGCTGCGCCATCGAGATGATTGCCTCCACCACCTCGCGTTTCGACATGGCGCGCTTTGGGGCTGAGGTGTTTCGTCCCAGCCCGCGCCAAGCCGACTTGATGATCGTCGCCGGAACCGTTTCTCTCAAGATGGCCCCGCCCATCAAAAGGATCTGGGAGCAGATGCCCGAACCCAAGTGGTGCATCTCGATGGGCGCCTGCTCGAGCGTGGGCGGGCCGTTCAATACCTACGCCGTGCTGCAAGGTGTCGACAAGATCGTTCCCGTCGACGTGTACATTGTCGGCTGCCCTCCGCGCCCGGAGAATCTCTTCTACGGACTGCTCAAGCTTCAGGAAAAGATCGACCTGATGCACCTAAACGAACCGCCCACCAAAGTCCGCCTGGATGAGCGCATGATCGAGGAATTTAAGAAGAATATCCGCATCGGCAAAGCGGGAACGCCCGAACTGGTGCAGGTGGGGTAGGGAAAATGGTCAGACACTATGCCGAAGCTCCGTCAGACGCCAAACGCGCCGAGCAGATTTGGTTAATTTTTTCCTCGAAAGCGAGCAATCGACAAACCATCACATACGACTCATTAGCCAGGGCAATGGGATATAGGGCCTCCAAAGGAATTGCTCGCGTATTAGGTAAGAAGCTGGGGCACGTGGCGTACTACTATAAGCAAAATCGCATTCCCCCCCTTACCGTTATCGTTGTGAGAGAAGATACCGGATTGCCGGGCAAGGGCTATCCGGGCGACGCTTCAACTGTTTGCAGCGATCAAGAATCTGTGTTTAGGTTCAAATGGTTTTCCGTTGTACCGCCCACACCTAAAGAGTTGGCCAAGGCATACCCGTCCGCCAAGGTTAAGTAGAAGAGGGGTGTCGACCCCTGGTTGCTTCATTCATAAGTTAAGGAAGGAGGCGGCGAATCATGGCTGATTACGTTGCCGTGGCCAAGGTTTCCAATCTCGCCGTCGGCACCGGGAAGGTCGTCGAGGTGAATGGCAAGGCTGTGGCCTTGTTCAACGTCAATGGAACCTTCTACGCCATTGACAACACCTGCCGCCATCGCGGCGGGCCGCTCGGCGAGGGCACGCTCGAAGGCAACGTCGTGACCTGCCCGTGGCACATGTGGGATTACGACGTCACCACGGGAGAATTGACCGCCAATCGTGACGTTAAGGTGACCTCGTATTCCGTCAAGGTCGAAGGCGACGAGGTCAAGGTTGCGGTTTAGATTGTCCTAGGTCGTCAGTAATCGGTCGCCTCCTGGCGGCATGGCGTCGCAGTTCCCCACCGCAGTTAGCTTAAGAAGTATGCTCCCACACCTGAACTCATGAACGCATGATTCCACTCTGATTCTTGGAATTTGAGGCGCAAGGCATCTTGCCGGGCTACAATCCAGGACTGATACTGACTTCTGACGATTAAGCATGCCCGAACTCCCGGAAGTCGAAACGGTTGCCCGAGGTCTCGCGAAGCGCGCCTTAGGACGTTGCATCGCAAGCGTGGACGTGCGCCATCCCGGCGCGATTGCGGGCGCTCAGGAGGATTTTGGTCCAAGCCTCGAAGGGCGAACCATTGCGGCGGTCGAGCGGAAAGGCAAAGCCCTGGCGCTCGAACTCGCTGGCAAAGATGGGATGCCGCCGCGCTACCTGTTGATCCGCCTGGGGATGACCGGCCAGGTGACTGTGAATCCCTCGGATGCTCCCTTTGAAACGCACACACATGTGCTGCTTAAACTCGACGATGGAACGGAGGAACTTCGCTTTCGTGACCCGCGACGCTTTGGGCGCATGCGCAGTTGCACGCGCGAGGAGAAGGATGCCATCTTCCGCAAGCTCGGTCCCGACGCGCGCGAGGCGACCGAAGCCGAGTTCATGGCCGCGGCGCGCGGCCGCAAGGGCGCCATAAAAAGCTGGTTGATGAATCAGCAATTACTCGCCGGGCTTGGCAATATCTACGCCGATGAAGCGTTGTTCGTCTCGCGCATTCACCCGCTTGCACAGCCGGGATGGGTCTCTGCCGACAAGCTGAGAGCATTGTATAAAGCCGTGCGGCGAGTGCTGGACAGGGCCGTTAATCTGCAGGGCACGACTTTCCGAGATTATATCGATATCGAAGGGCGGCCAGGCAATTTCGCCTCGCGCCTGCGCGTCTACCAGCGCGACGGTGAGCCTTGCCGCCGCTGCAAGACCAAAATCCGCCGTCTGGTCATCGCCGGGCGTAGCAGCCACTTCTGCCCCAAATGCCAGCCCCGCCCCCGCCACGTCGCACTTATGCGAGGACCGCGAACCCGCTCTTAAGGTCTGCCAAAAAATGTGACGAATCTCGACGTCAGGGCATGGCTTCAGCCATGCCGGACCTACGCAGGGAATGATTGTTCAGAGGGGCCTTTTCGCCCCGATTGGATCGGGGCGAAAAGGCCGTGGAGAAATCCTGCCGTCTACGTATCGGCGCGGCTAAAGCCGCGCCCTGACGGGGTCGCTTTCGCCTTCATGTTCTGCCCCTTGTGGTTTTCTCTTCCCCGTTTCCCAGCCGTCACTGTCTGGTATAATCGCGCCGCATTTTCTATGCTTTTCAAGACGCACAGCGCGGCGGTGTTTGGCATCGACGCCTACCTCGTCGAGGTCGAGGTGGATATTTCCGCCGGGCAGCCGAATTTTCTCACCGTTGGACTGCCCGACGCTGCAGTGCGCGAAAGCCGCGAACGCATCAAATCTGCCATCAAGAATTGCGGTCTGGATTTCCCCTTCCAGGTCATCACGGTGAACCTCGCGCCCGCCGACGTGAAGAAGGAAGGCTCGGGATTCGATCTCTCGATTGCCCTGGGCATTCTGGGCACTACCGGAGTTCTGCTCAAACCCGAGCTGAAAGATTATTTGTTTCTCGGCGAGTTGGCGCTCGATGGCGGCCTGCGCCCCATCAAGGGTGCGCTTTCGATTGCGGGCATGGCGCGCCAGAAAGGCATCCGAACGCTGGTTGTGCCGCTGGAGAACGCTCGCGAGGCAGCCGTCGTGCATGAAGTCGAAGTGTATGGCCTGCGGTCGCTGCCGGAAGTGCTGGACCTGGTGAACGAGACACGCCCGTTCGCGCCCGCGAAGGTCAACACGACGGAAATGCTGGCCGCGGCAAGCCAGTACTCGGTCGATTTCCGCGACGTGAAGGGGCAGCTCCACGCCAAGCGTGCCATTGAAGTCGCCACGGCGGGCGGACACAACATTCTGATGATCGGCCCGCCGGGCGCGGGCAAGACCATGCTCGCCAAGCGCATCCCCACGATCCTTCCGCCGCTGACGTTTGACGAAGCGATTCAGACCACCAAGATTCACAGCGTGGCGGGCGTATTGGAGGCAGGCCTGGGCCTGGTGGGCACGCGGCCCTACCGCTCACCGCACCACACCATTTCCGACGCGGGCCTGATCGGCGGCGGCGCTGTGCCGCGCCCGGGCGAAGTGAGCCTGGCGCACAACGGTGTGCTCTTCCTCGATGAGCTACCGGAGTTTCAGCGCAACGTCCTGGAAGTCATGCGCCAGCCGCTCGAAGACGGCACGGTCACCATCGCGCGCGCCTCCATGTCGCTCACCTTCCCGTCGCGCTTCATGCTCGCCGCGGCGATGAATCCCTGCCCGTGCGGTTTCTTCAACGATCCTTCGCGCGAGTGCACGTG
>JACQNR010000247.1 GCA_016202975.1 Acidobacteriota bacterium | reverse complement strand
GTCGTAGGGGCGGGTCTAAGACCCGCCCCTACCGACTAGTGGTTTCGAAGCCGCCCCTTTGTATTCGCGGTGGCCTGTTGCAGGGGCGGGTAGTATACCCGCCCCTACCGACTTGGGGTCATGAAGCCGCCCCTTTGTATTCGCGGTGGCCTGTCGCAGGGGCGGGTCGAAGACCCGCCCCTACCGACTTGTGGTTTCTTATTGTGCAGATTCGAATAGTATGATTGCATTTGTTCCCGCGACAATTTCACGAATCCACGCGATAGAAAGGTGCGGATGAGCGGCCACGGAGTATCGAGCAACGAAATCCATCAGAAGGCGGAGCGGGCGCTCCAGGACGCGCACCTGCAGGAGGCCTATCGCTCGTCCACGCTTCGCCTCTACACGCACCGGCTGGCTGCGGTGGAGGAGGTTCCGGGCTTCCAGGCGCTTCGCCAGCGCGGCCACGAGCTGAAGCACGAGGTCATCGAAAACCTCGATTTCTATCTCGCCCAGTTCGCTGACAGCGTCGAGCGGCGTGGCGGGAAAATCCACTGGGCGGTGACTGCGGAGGAAGCCTGCGCGATCGTCAAACAAATTGCGGAAAAAGCCGGGGCGCGTGAAGTCGTCAAAGCCAAGACGATGGTGAGTGAGGAAATCGAGCTCAACCAGGCGCTCGAAGCGGCGGGAATTCAGCCCTTTGAGACCGACCTCGGTGAATTCATCGTTCAACTTTCCGGCGACCGGCCTGCACACATCGTCGCTCCAGCAATGCACCTCACCCGGCACGATGTTTCCGACCTGTTCACGCGCAAGATTCATTCCGAGCCCACTGACGTCCCCGAGAAGCTCACCGCCATCGCCCGCAAGGCGCTTCGCGAAAAGTTTTCCCGCGCGCCGGTGGGGCTGAGCGGCGCCAACTACGCCGTGGCCGAGACGGGCACCATCGTCCTGATCGAGAACGAAGGGAACATTCGCTTCTGCACCACCGCGCCACGCGTCCACATCGCGCTCGTGGGCATCGAAAAATTAATCCCGCGCTTCGCTGACCTGGGGGTTTTCCTGCGCCTGCTCGGCCGCTCCGGAACGGGTCAGAAGATGACCGTTTATACTTCCCTACTCACGGGCCCGAGCCGCCCGGGCGAAGACGGCCCGGAAGAACTTCACGTGGTGCTGGTCGACAACGGCCGGATTGCCACGCTCGCCGATAAGAAGATGCGCGAGGCGCTGTATTGCATTCGCTGCGGCGCATGTTTGAACACTTGTCCGGTCTATCGCAAGATCGGCGGCCATTCCTACGGATGGGTTTACAGCGGCCCCATCGGGGCGCTTGTCACCCCGCAGTTCACAGGACTCGCCAATGCCAACGCATTGCCCTTTGCGTCGTCGCTGTGCGGCGCGTGCCGCGAAGTGTGCCCGGTGAAAATTAATATCCCTGACCTGCTTCTCCATCTGCGCGCCGAGTCGCAGGAGAAGGCCCCGATCCCCCAGCCCAAACAAGCGCGAATCGCCGAGCGCACCTCGATGCGGCTTTGGGCGTGGGCGATGAGGCGACCATGGGCATATACGATGGCTTCGAGTCTGGCCCGATTCGGGCAAAGGTTTATTGCCCGTAAGGGCTGGATCCGAGAAGTCCCAGCTTACCCGGCGTCACAGTGGACGGCCGGGCGCGACCTGCCGGCGCTTGCGCCCAAAAGTTTCCGCGAGCGGTGGAAAGAAATTAGTGACAAGTAGCGACTGCCCTCACCCCCGGCCCCTCTCCCAGCGGGAGAGGGGAGAGTGGAGACTTCTTCGATTTGGCCCTCTCCCCCAGGGAGAGGGTGTCCCGACAAGTCGGGACGGGTGGGGGAAACCTTCTTGTGCAAGAGGCCTGCCCCAACGAAGGAATAACATTTTGCGAGGTGCTTCATGCGATCCAAAAAGAATCATGTGGTGTCTGTTGTCGTCGTTGCTCTTATTTGTTCCTTCGCGTGGCTTGGTCAGCCGGCACTTGGCGCCTCCGGGGCGGGGCGGCCCGTGGCGCTCAAATGCGAGTATCTGACGGACCCAGTCGGGATTGACGTCCGCCAGCCGCGTTTCGCCTGGGTTCTGGAGAACTCGGAACGAGGCCAGTTGCAGACCGCCTATCAAGTTCTGGTCGCGACCAGCACGAATTTGCTCGAGCCGGGCAAAGCCGACCAATGGGACAGCGGCAAAGTCGCCTCGGACAATTCCGCTCAGGTCGTCTTTGCGGGCAAGCCGCTCGAGAGCGGGCGCACGTACTATTGGCGCGTGCGCACCTGGGACAAATCCGGCCAGGCGAGCCCCACCAGCGACACCGCGCAGTTTGAAATGGCGATGCTGTCTCCCAGCGACTGGAAGGCGCAATGGATCGGCGGCAACAACCTTCTGCGCAAAGAATTCCAAATTCCGGGCCCCATCAGGCGCGCCAGGGCTTACGTGACGGCGCTCGGTTATTACGAGCTGCGCCTCAACGGCGAAAAGGTGGGCAAAAACGTGCTCGATCCAGGCTGGACAACCTTCGAGAAGCGCCACCTCTACACGACTTACGACATCACTTCGCACCTCCGGCCGGGACCGAATGCCGTTGGCGTCATGCTCGGCAACGGCTGGGCGGTCATGGACAAGCGTTTCGGTGAGCCCCTCATGACGCCGTATTCTTGGCCGGCACTGCTGCTGCAAATGGAAATTGAGACGGCAGACGGCAAGCGACTCACGGTCGCGAGCGATGGCACATGGAAGACCGGGAGCTCGCCCATTGTGAGCAACAGTATCTACGACGGAGAGGTGTACGACGCGCGGCGGGAGTCACCGTTCTTCGACCGGTCGGGTTATGGTGACGCGTCGTGGGCGACGGCCCAGGTGATGAAGCCGACAGGCGGCGTGCTTTCCGCCCAGATGATCCCACCGATCCGCGTCATCGACACGCTGGTGCCGGTGAAGTTAATGAATCCGCAACCGGGCGTTTATGTGTACGACATTGGACAGAACATGAGCGGCTGGGCGCGCCTCAAGGTGAAAGGGCCAGAGGGCACGGCCGTCCGGATGCGTTTTTCGGAACTCGTCTATCCGAACGGCATGATCAATCGCGAAAACATCCGCGGCGCCCGCGCCGAAGACACTTACATCCTGCGCGGCGAGGGGACGGAAATCTACGAACCGCGCTTCACCTATCACGGCTTCCGCTACGTGGAAGTGACGGGATTTCCCGGGACGCCCAGCCTCGATTCCATCCGCGCGCGGCTTGTCCACACGGACGTCGAACCTACCGGGAGCTTTGTTTCCTCCAACCCGACATTGAATGCAATTCAAAAGATTACGCGCTGGGGCCTGAGAACCAATCTCCACAGCGTCCAGACCGACTGCGATCAGCGCGACGAGCGCTTGGGCTGGATGGGCGATCTGCAGACCACCGCGGAAACGGCCATGATGAATTTTGATATGGCCGCTTTCTATACGAACACGGTGCGGAATATCAGGGATGTGCAAGGAGCCGACGGCACCGTGACCGACACCGTCCCCCACAAATATGGCAGCCGCCCCGCCGATCCCGCCTGGGGCACCGCTTACCCACAGCTGACATGGTTCCTCTATGAGTATTACGGTGACCGCAGAATTCTCGAGGAGACCTACGACGGAGTGAAGCGCTACGTGGAATTCCTCCGCACCCGCGCGCCAGACAACGTCCTGCGCTTCAGTTACTACGGCGACTGGGTTGCAATCGAGCGCACGCCGAATGAATACGTTTCCGATTACTTTTATTACAACGACGTCAACATTCTTCGCAAGATGGCGGAGGTTCTGGGGAACGCCGCCGACCGCGACGCCTATGCCGAGCTCGGTGGAAAGATCAAAGAGGCGTTCAATAAAGAGTTTTTGAATACCAAGTCTGCGAACTATGCAAACGGCACGCAAACCGCCAATGCCATGGCGCTCTACCTCGACATGGTTCCGGAGGAAAAGCACGAACGCAGGGGCCTGAAGGGCGCCGTCCAGTTCAATCTGACGCAGGACGTCGTATACCAACATGACTCTCATCTCACCACCGGATTCATAGGCGCGAAGATCCTGTTGCCCACGTTGACCAAGATGGGACGCTCGGACCTGGCCTACGATGTGGTCACGCAAACCACCTACCCGAGTTGGGGTTTTATGATTGCCAACGGCGCGACCACACTCTGGGAGCTGTGGAACAACAAGGTTGGCCCCTCGATGAACTCGCATAACCACCCCATGCTCGGCAGCGTCGGAGCGTGGCTTTATCAAGCGCTCGGTGGAATCAATCCCGACCCGGCGGCGCCGGGCTACCGCCGGATCCTGATCCGCCCACAGATTGTGCGTGACCTCACCTCGGCGAGCACGACCGTCGAAACCGTCCGCGGCCCGGTTACCTCCTCATGGACGCACACCCCGGGGCGCGTCACGCTGGAAGCGAACATCCCTGTCAATAGCGAAGCCCAGATCGTCATCCCCAAAGATGATGAAATGGGCGATGTCGTGGTGCGCGAGGGCAGCCACATCGTATGGGACAACGGCGCATTTGTTCCTGGAACGCCCGGTGTAAATTCCGCGTCTGAGGGCGCAGAGGGCGCCTCGTTCCTTGCACCAGCCAAAAAAGTCATTTCTCTCGAAGTCGGCTCGGGCCATTACGTATTCGAGCTGACGAGAAAATAAGAACCGCTTCACTACGCCGCGACGGGATTTGTATCGCCTTGGACAATCGCGCTCGCTGCAAGTAGGTACACGCTTGCGTCCCAGGAGTGGGCAGGCACCGCATCCGCGTGGGTTCGGGGTCCATTGAGAAAATTGAGCTTGCTCCTCACCTACAATAACGGAGTACATTGCTCTGAGGGGTTTGCGCACGCTCAGCCCGGTGTCATGGAAAAGGCTCGCCGTGAAGAATGCTAAAACATTCGACGTCGTGGTGATCGGGGCTGGAGTCTTCGGCGCGTGGACTGCGCAGTGTCTTTTGAGAACGGGCAAGGGCGTCGCACTGCTCGATGCGCACGGCCCTGCAAACAGCCGCGCGAGTTCCGGCGGCGAGTCTCGCATTATCCGCATGGGCTACGGTCCGGACGAGGTTTACACGCGCTGGTCCATACGCTCCCTGGAACTCTGGAAGGACTTCTTCACCCGCGTCAATCAGCCCTTGTTTCACAGAACGGGCGTCTTGTGGCTTTTCCGCGAAAGCGAGGCGTATGGGCTGGCCTCCGAGGCCCTTCTCAAGAAGCTCAAAGTGCCCTTTGATAAACTGTCCCGTCCGGACCTGGAGGAGCGCTACCCGCAAGCCAGGTATTCAGAAAATGAGTATGGAATCTTTGAACCTGAAAGCGGAGTGTTGATGGCGCGCCGGGCGGTGGAACAAGTCGTGCAGGACGCCGTTCAGAACGGGATGGTGTATTTTCACGAGGCCATCACAACACCTGAAGGCCGGGGCCGGCTGAACTCTGTCGGCACCATGAACGGCGAGTCAATCAGCGCGGCAACGTTTATTTTCGCCTGCGGTCCGTGGCTGCCGAAACTATTTCCGTCTGTCCTCGAAGGCCGAATCCGCCCGACTCGACAGGAAGTCTTCTTCTTCGGAACGCCACCAGGAGATACGCGTTTTGAGCCGGCTGCCCTTCCGGTCTGGATCGATCTCGCAAACGAAAACTACGGATTTCCGGCGCTCGATGCGAGGGGCGTGAAATGCGCCCTCGACCGGCACGGGCCCGCATTTGACCCCGAAAGTGGAGAACGTGTGGCCACGGCGGAAGCTCTTGCAGAAACTCGAGATTACCTGGCGAGTCGCTTCCCTACACTGAAGGGGGCGCCGCTGGTTGAATCGCGCGTTTGTCAGTACGAGAACACCTCGAATGGCGACTTCCTCATCGACCGTCATCCGGATTTCGAAAACGTTTGGCTGGTGGGCGGAGGATCGGGCCACGGCTTCAAGCACGGCCCGGCGCTCGGCGAATACGTCGCGCGCTTGGTCACGCAAGGCGGCGCGACCGGGCCCCGTTTCTCCTTGGCCACCAAGCAAAAAGCCGACGAGCGTGCAGTGTTTTAGAGGCATTCCTAACTGGGAAGGCCATGCCGCCAGATTTGCAATTCAACGGCTAGGCCCCTAGAATGATAAGGAAAGGATCCATCATGACTAGTGACGTTCTTAAGATTGCGGACAAAGAATTCCATTCGCGACTCATCGTCGGCACGGGGAAATATCGCAGTTTTCAGGAAATGGCGCGTGCGCACGAAGCCTCGGGCGCGGAGATGGTGACCGTGGCCGTTCGCCGCGTCAATCTCACAGACCGCTCGAAGGAATCGCTGCTCGATTACATCGACACGAAGAAATATTTCATTTTGCCCAACACTGCCGGTTGCTACTCGGCCGACGAGGCCATCCGCGCGGCGCGAATGGGGCGCGAGGTGGGTCTATCCAACTGGGTCAAGCTGGAAGTGATTGGCGACGAGAAGACGTTGTTCCCCGATAACTTCGCTCTCGTTGAGGCGACGAAAACGCTGGTGAAGGAAGGGTTCGTCGTCCTGCCCTACACGAACGATGACCTGATTGCCGCACGACGCCTGATCGACGCCGGAGCCGCGGCGGTGATGCCGCTTGGCGCGCCCATCGGTTCGGGCCTGGGCATCCAGAACCCGGCCAACATCCGCATCCTGCGCGAAATGATCACTGAGGTTCCATTGATCCTGGATGCGGGGGTCGGCATCGCCTCGGACGCCGCCATCGCCATGGAACTCGGCGCAGACGCCGTGCTGATGAATACCGGCATCGCCGCCGCGCAGGATTCCGTGCTCATGGCCGAAGCCATGAAGCACGCCGTCCTCGCTGGCCGCCAAGCGTATCTTGCCGGCCGCATGCAGAAGAAGCTTTACGCCACCGCCTCCAGCCCGCTGGAAGGCGTGGTGCGGTAGAGACGCCCCGGTGGGGCGTCTTCCTGAGACGGCTCGCCGAGCCGTCTCTACCTCATCGCGGCGGCGCGCCGTGCCCCTACAACGCTCCCATTCATACGATCTTGAAATTGATCTGGGGCTCGTGTTACGATATTCTTATCGTTAGGATAATCGTATGTCAACCGTGAAAGTT
>JACQNR010000028.1 GCA_016202975.1 Acidobacteriota bacterium | reverse complement strand
CCATACCCGCGATCCGACAACCGAAAAGTCTCGCTTGTTACGTCCGCAGACAGGTTATCCCGCCCCACCGAGTCGAAAGACTCATAGACGAGCTTGTAGTTGCCCACCCTGGCGGCCCAGAGATTCCCTGTCGTGCCGTAGAAAAACCATTCCTTGCGAGGGCTGGGGCTACCTCGCAGGATCGACGACTGCGACGCATCAATCGAGATCACGCTTTTCATCGGAGGCATCAACGGGTCGCGGTTGGGGAACCTCCGGTTCTTGTAGAACAGAATCCGCGCCGACGACCGGCCAGATCGGTTTCATCTGCCAGGCATCGAGGGATTTCAGCGTCGCATCGGCAGTCTGCGCGCGCAGCGAAACTCCCAGACTGTCTTCGCGGCCCGGATAGACCCGCATGGCCAGATACTGCTGACCGTTGACGAACACTTCGACCACACTGCGATCGATGAAAATCCTCAGCCTCAGCGACTCGCCGTCGCGATTCACGTTCGCACGCTCCGCTGGGCGGGGCCACGCATCCTGCAGCGTGGTCGACCGGGTGCCATCAAGCACCACTTCCTCGGGTGTCGAATACCACGAGTAAGTCGGATTACTCTTATGATTGTGGAACGTGAAGGCAGTTGTTTCCTCCGCGCCCGGCGAGCGCAGCACACTGATCTGCACCGAGTGGGCCTTGCCAGGATCGATTTCGAGGCTCAGCTCCATTGCGTTACCCCCAATGCCAGGGAGCACGATCTCCTTGTTCGCTGGCAATCGTGTTTCGCCCACATGCCGATGTCTGCCGCGCAGAGCTGCGACGGTTTCAACCGGCTCGATGCGGATACGCTTGTCAGCACCCAACGTGAGGCGCTGCGGCAGTGACATAATCTGATCAAAGATGCTGTATCTGCCGCCATTGATGTTCAGGATGTTGATCACCCCGCCCTTGCCGTCGGCGGCTGCCGAAGGCGCATGTACCCCGCCTGGTACGACGTGTCCATGATTGAATCGTCCGTGATCATAAGGGCGGAACTTATGGGACTTCCCATCGTAGTCGCCCAGCAGGTACTGCCCGCCGTTGTAGTGGCCGAAGAATAGCATAATGTGTTTATCGCCAATGGGTAGGAAATTCGGACAGGCGCCGTCGTCGAATCGATCCGTAAACGGGGTTTTTCCAGACAGCAGCTCGCCTTGGGATTGCCACGTCTTCAAGTCTTTGGATGTCCACAGACTCCATTTGGGCCACACGCCTAAACCATGGAAATTGTTGGACGAGGGCGGAGCTTCTTTCGATTCCGGATAATACTTCTCAATCCCCCCGACGATGCCGTAGTACGTGTCGCCTTCCTTCCAGATGTCCGAATCCCCGCCGCGCACACCTTTGATAGGCCCGATTTTTTCCCAATTCAGCAACAATGGATCGCGCGAGATGGCGATCATCTGACCGACCCTCCAATCTGGCGCTTCAGGTAACGGCTCACCGGCACCGATACCTGGATAGAACGCTACGACGCGGTCTTTCTCCACGACCGTGCTACCGGAAAACGCCATCCGTTCAGTGCCCGGATAGATTGCGTAGGGAAGATCCCGCCAATGAATCAAATCCTCGCTCACGGCATGTCCCCAATGCTGGCGCCGCTTGTTTCGGTCTTTCGCCTCTGGAAATTCATCGGGCGGGTATCCCTGGTAAAACAAATGCCAGCGGCCCTGCCAAAAGCTCAAGCCGTTCGGATCGTTAAGCGTACTTTCTGGACTGACGAAGTGATATGCCGGGCGGTGTGGGTCCGATGCCTGTTTCTCCCTCGATTCTGCAAACCGCAACATCAGGGGATTCGTCTTGAGTTGCGCTTCCTGTTCTGCCAGCGTGGTAGCAAAGACATATTTCGGTGTGAGCGAGGGGAAGGGGCCCTCCGGCTTCGTTGTGGGTGCTGTGGCCTGTGTTGCGGCCGTGCTGGAGATCATGACCAGCGGTATGCAGGCGCACCCGAGAACAAACCCGATTTTTCCATAATGCATTCCAAAAGATTTCATTAGAGTCCCTCCAGACGGCCGCGATATCCGGCCGGTGCGATTTCCGAGATATAAAGCGGCGCGGCAACGGTAGACATGCCGATCCCTAAGCCACCGATCAGCCGGGCGAGGATGAACGAGTACACGTCGGTCGCCAGACTCGACCACACTGCCAAGACGATGTAGAGGATGCCAATGCCGAGTAAAGTCAGCTTACGACCGAAGCGGTCCGTCGGCCAGCCTCCAAGCAGCACACCAACAACGGTTCCGTAAAGCGCCGAAGCCGCCGCGATTCCATGAGTGCCCGCGCTCAATCCCCACAGCGCCTGAATTTTCTGCTCCGCACCGGAGATGACGACATTGTCGAACCCGAATAGAAAACCCGCCAGCGCAGAGGTGACCGAGCAGAAGAAAATGCTTATGTGTACTTTTTGCTGTGCCCCATTCATAATCTTCTCACCGTGCCAATGTCAGCTCACTCTCCTTCAAGATGCGCGTGCGGTCGTGACCTCGGCTGTTACGCCGTCCAGGCAGATCGCAGCGAGTGCACGCTCAATTTTTCAACGCGCACTCCACCCCAAATCGGTTTCCACGTGCGCAGTTCCAGCGGAGCGTTTCCGCCGGGGTTGCTGCGGACAAACATTCCATAGGCCTGGCCGCGGTCGCCGAAGATCTCGACAGTGGTTCTATCCACGAGAACGCGCAATTGCAGCCGGCCATCCGTGAGCGGAATCGGCATGGCGCCTCTCGGACCGCTCAGCATCTGCGACGCTGACTGATATACGT
>JACQNR010000254.1 GCA_016202975.1 Acidobacteriota bacterium | reverse complement strand
GGCCAAAACAGGATTTACCTTTTCTTCGCGCCTTCGCGCCTCTGCGTGAGTCTGGTTTTGGAATTGCTGGGAATAAGGAATCGCGGACGAGATGCTGGCGGGCGTACTCGGATATGGCAGAAACTGAAATCTTCCCTTTGCGCCTCTGCGCCTTTGCGTGAGTCTGGTTTTTCTCTATGACTGAGAACGAAATCTCGAAGCAAATCGTAGACGTGGCCTACAAGCTTCACACGACTTTCGGTCCGGGCTTGCTCGAATCGGTGTATGAAACCGTGATGGCCTACGAATTGACCCAGCGCGGTCTGCGCGTCGTTCGCCAGCAGGCTATCCCGGTTGTTTATGAGAGTGTCCACATGGAGGTTGGTTTTCGAGCCGACCTGATTGTCGAAGACAAGGTGGTTGTCGAAATCAAGTCAGTCGAGGCTGCCGCGCCCGTTCACAAGAAGCAATTGCTGACGTACTTACGACTCGCAGACAAAATGCTCGGACTTCTGATCAATTTCGAAACGGAGCTTATAAAAGATGGAATATACAGAGTCGTAAATCGCCTTCCGGAATGAGGAAGACTCACGCAGAGGCGCAGAGACGCAAAGGCGAAACGCAGCGGAAACCCACGCAGAGACGCAATAGGACAGAGAGTAGGCTCGGGATGAAGAAAAGGTGCTTGTGAATCCAGGAGAAATTCAAAAGCCGACTGAGCCATTGGCGTCTGAACCGGATGCGACGCCGGACAATTCATCTCATTTTTCAGGCCTCGAGTCCAACCCCTGGACGCTGCGCAATCTGCTGGTGCTCCTCGGCTGCGCTTTTCTCGCTTTGATAGCCGCCAATATTCTGGCGATGACAGGCTACATGCTGCTCGTGCCGAAAGCGAATTGGAAGCTCGCGCCGGAGACGCTTCGTTACAATGCAGTTTTCAATGCCGCGCTGGTCGCGGTGTTCCACGCGCTACTTCTTGGCGTGATCTATCTCTTTCTTGTCGTGAATCACCGGGTGCCCTTCTGGAAAGGTTTGAAGTGGCGAAAGATTTCGGTCCGTGCGGGGGTGTGGTGTGCGCTGGGGGGCGTGGCCCTGGCTATTCTGATACAATTTGTCCCAAGCGTCCTCCCCTCGAGCCAGGAGTTCCCCCTGCAAAAACTGTTCAACTCGCCGGCTGCCGGGTACACCATCGCAGCCTTTGCCATTCTGTTAGCGCCCTTTATGGAGGAGTTGATTTTTCGCGGGTTGCTGTTCGCATTTTTCGAGCGGCTGACTGGAGTGCCGATGGCCGTAGTGGGAACCGCCGCCCTATTCGCCGCCCTTCACGTATCACAGTATTGGGGCGCGTGGAACCACGTCGTGCTCATAACCTTGGTGGGGGTCTGCTTCTCAGTCGTTCGCGGCGTGACGGGTTCGGTGACTCCCGGGTACGTTCTTCATGCGGCCTATAACGCCACGCTCATCGCAGGTCTCTATTGGCAGACCGACTACTTCCGGTCCTTCCCCGTGAACCTGGGGTCGTAGGGGCGTGCCGCTTCCGAAAGGGCCGATTTGACATAAATATGCATCAGCGATATGCTTTTATGCATGAGGACCACGATCGAACTCGATGACCCGCTGTTCCGCCAGCTTAAGATCGAGGCTGCCCGCCGGGGCGAGAGCCTGAGGAAGGTGGTCAATGACTGCCTTCGCCAGGGGCTCGCGGCCCCGCGAAGACGGAAGAAGTACGTCTTTCGCTGGAAGACCGAGCGTGGTCAGATCCTGCCTGGTGTGCGGCTCGATGACCGCAATTCCCTCTACGACCTGATGGACGGTCTCTAATGCGGGCCGTGGATAGCAATATCCTCATTTATGCCCGGCGGGAAGAAACGCCCCAGCACACCGTGGCGGCGGAACTGCTTCACGGCCTTGCCACCGGAGTCGAACGCTGGGTCCTTCCCTGGCCCTGCATTTACGAGTTCCTGCGCGTTGTCACCCATCCCAAAGTGTTCCGTCCGCCGACATCCCTACCGAGAGCCTGGCAAGGAATTCTGGACCTTCTGGCCTCTCCTTCCGTTGGCCTTGTTACCGAGGGAGCAAACCATGCTGCAGTGTTAGGAAAACTCCTCCGAGCATCGGAAGCTACCGGGAACTCCATCTTCGATGCCCACATTGCCGCTCTGCTCATTGAGCACGGCATCGACGAGATCATCACCGCCGACGAGGATTTCCGCCGGTTTTCCGGCTTGAAGGTCACCAACCCGTTCCGCCCGTGAATGCCGGGCACCCATCACGAATGCCGCAAAAGGAATGTCTAGTTCTCCCGGTGACGTTTGATATCAATCTGCAGGCGCTTGATCTTCTGGTTGAGGGTGGAGAGAGGGATCTTGAATTTCTCGGCGGCTTCGGTCTGGCTCCAGTTGGTGCGCGCCAGCATTTCGAGGATGACGCGGCGCTCGTAAGTCCCCACGATATCAAAGAGCGACCAGCCCTCGAATTCCTCCAGGGGAAGGGCGTGGCTGGTATGCGATCCGTCGGCGGAGAGCTGTTCGGGGAGCAAGTCCGGGCTCAGTTCCGGCTTCGACGCCAGCACCACGGCGCGCTCGACGGCATTTTCGAGTTCTCGCACGTTGCCAGGCCAGTCGTAATCCATCATCACGTGAAGGGCTTCCGGCGTGAAATGCAAATCCTTCCGGCCGTTTTCCTCGCTGAACTTTTGCAGAAAATGATCGACCAGCAGCGGGATGTCTTCCTTGCGGTCGCGCAAGGGCGGGAGGGCGAGCGTGATCACGTTCAGCCGGTAGAAAAGGTCCTCTCGGAATTTATTCTCCTGCACCAGGCGGCGAAGGTCGGCATTGGTGGCGGCGAGAATTCGAACGTCGACTTTGATCGTCTCGGTACCGCCCAGGCGCATGAATTCACGCTCCTGGATGACGCGCAGAAGTTTCGACTGCGTTTCCACTCCCACCGTGCCGATTTCGTCAAAGAAGATCGTGCCCTGGTCGGCCACTTCGAACAGGCCGCGCTTAGTGGCGATGGCGGAGGTGAACGCGCCCTTGACGTGCCCGAAGAGCGTGCTCTCCAGCAGGTCGACAGGCATCGAGCCCGTGTTCACGGGAACAAACGTCTTATCCGCGCGGGGGCTGGTGGCGTGGATGGTTTTGGCGACCAGTTCTTTCCCTGTGCCGCTCTCGCCCGTGATCAGAACCGTGGCGCGGCTCGCTGCCACCTGGGTAATCACGTCGAAAACCTTCTGCATCTTCTCGCTTTTGCCCACGATGTTGGGAAGGCCAAATCGCTTGAGGGCGCGGCGGAGCTGGAAGTTTTCAACCTGGAGCCGCGATTTATCCAGCAGATTGCGGACTTCAAGCAACAGCCTGTCGTTATCCCAGGGTTTGGTGACGTAACTGGCGGCGCCTTCTTTGGAGGCCTGGAAGGCCATCTGGCTGGAGTCGTAGGCGGTGATCATGATGACGCCCAAGTCCGGCGTGTCTCGCCGGAGAGACTTGAGGACCTCGAGCCCGTTGCGGTCCGGCAGATTGATATCCAGCAGGACGAGGTCAAATACTCCCTCATCCGCCTTCTTCAGTCCTTCTTCGGCAGTCGGGGCGCTGGCAACCCGGTAGCCCTCCACGCTCAGGAGTTGCTCCAGGCTCTCGCGGATTTCTTTTTCGTCGTCGATGATGAGGACGGCGCCTTCAGACGACATGGACAGACTTCCTTGCGGCGGGAATTTCGAGGCGGAACGTGGTCCCTTGACCCGCGGTGCTTTCCACGTCGATCTTGCCCGAATGCTCGCGGATGATTCCGTAGGTGACGGCAAGGCCGAGCCCCGTGCCGCGGCTCGTTCCCTTGGTGGTGAAGAAGGGGTCGAAGATCTTGTTCAGATGATGAGCGGGTATTCCCACGCCGTTGTCGGTGACTTCCACCAGAACCGTCGAGTTTTCTGATTCCGTAGCCAGGGTCAGCTCGCCGCCCCGCGGCATCGCGTCGCGCGCGTTAAGAATCAGATTCATAAAGACCTGCTGAAGTTTTCCGGCATTCCCGAAGACCAGAGGCAGGGACGGAGCCAACTGTGCGTTCAGGGTGATCCGGGAGGCTCTCAGCATGGGGTCTACGAGTGAAAGGGTCTCTTCGATCACCCGGTTGAGGTTAATTTCCGCATAATCGCTGCCGCTGACGCGGGAGAACTTGAGCAGGTTGTTCACGATTTCGGAGGCGCGGAACGACTGCTTCACGATCTTTTCCACGGTCTTGGCGCGCGGGTCGTCGGGCGGCATCTGCTTAGAGAGCATCTGGGCCTGGGAGGAAATGACGGCAAGCGGCGTATTTACCTCGTGCGCGACGCCCGCCGAGAGCAGTCCGATGGAGGAAAGCTTTTCCGACTGGACGAGCTGATCTTCCAGGCTGACGCGTTCGGTGATGTCGCTGAAAATCAGCAGACGGCCGATGACTTCCTTGTCCTTGCCAAGCAGCGGTGTCATCGATACGTTGACGATCAATCGGCGTCCATCCGGCGTTTGTAGCGGGAATTTGTAGAAGTTGAGTGTATCGTGCGAATCGTAGGCCGGGGCAAGCTCCGCCAGGAGTTCAACCGGGAAGATCGACTCCAGCCGGTTCCCCACGGC
>JACQNR010000239.1 GCA_016202975.1 Acidobacteriota bacterium | reverse complement strand
TTCATCGTCCGAATGCCTTCGTCGTTGATAAGGCTGCCGTGTTCGATGGAATCGACACCGGCCTTGGCGGCTTCAATGATGGCGTCGGCGCCGTGCGCGTGGGCCGCCACCTTGCGGTGCTGCCGGCGCGCTTCAGCGACCAGCGCCGCCATTTCTTCCCGGCTGTATTGCGTCGTGCTGGGCAGATCGCCGCGGGAAAATACGCCGCCGCTCGCGCAGAATTTGATGATGTCGGAACCAAACTTGATGACTTCGCGGGTCTTGTTCAGAACGGCGGGAACCCCGTCGGCGACGGTGGGATCATGGTAGCCGTATTCCGGTGCGAGATACGTCTCGTCGCAGTGGCCCCCGGTGGACCCCAGCGTGGGTCCGGAAGCCACGATGCGCGGGCCGGGAAGCTCGTGTGCAATGATGGAATCGCGCAGCGCCACGTCGGAGTATCCTGAGGAGCCGACATTCCGCACCGTCGTAAAGCCGGCAAGGAGCGTCAGGCGCGCGTTCTTGGCGCCGGTCAGCGTCTCGCGCGGAATCGAAATTCCCAAGCCTTTGTAGCCGGCATTTTCGGGGTCGCTCGTCAGGTGGACGTGACAATCAATCAGACCGGGAAGGATTGTTGCGTCACCCAGGTCTACGACCGTCGCCCCCTCGGACGGCGCGAGTTCGCTCGCCGGGCCGATCTTTTCAATGCGTTCGCCGCGGATGAGGATCGCCTGCCGGTCAAGCATGCGGCCCGTGCGCGCGTCGAACAGGTGACCCGCTTTTACCAGCATGACTTTGGGTGGCGGCGGAGCATCTTGCGCTCGAACAACTGCAGCGGTGAGGGCGAGTATGAGCATCCACGCTATGGCACGAAGAATCTTCATGAGGTCATTTCCTGTTTCGATTTTCTCCGGGCCTCGGGGATTTCCCACGGAGATTTCTTGGATGACTCGGGCATCCGGCAGGGGACTCGATCGGCCCGGAATGTCGCAAGCCGCGTATGATACCATAGCGCGGCAAGTGACCCGCGCCGGGGGTGAGGCAAGACCGGGCCGCGATGCGAGCTGCCCTCCGGTTGCGGAATTTCGCTATTGGAGTTCCCATGCGCAAACTCATTTTCGGGCTGGTCGCGCTGGTTTTCTTACTTCTGCAATTCGCTTCTGCCGGTCTCGCCGAGTCGCCCAAGAAAGGCAAGCTGCTCATGATGACCCTGACCAAGGGTTTTCGCCATCAAACGGTTGAACTGTCGGAGCAGATTGTCACAGAGATTGGCGATAAATCCGGACTCTACGAGACGACGGTGACGCAGGACGTCGGAGCCTTCACTCGTGACAATTTGAAAAACTACGACGTGGTTATGTTCAACACTACGGGCGAGCTGCCGTTCACCGACGAGGAGAAAAAGGATTTTGTCGATTTCATCCGCGGCGGCAAAGGTTTTGTCGGAGTACACAGCGCCATCGATACATTCTACATGTGGCCGGAATTCGGTGAGATGATCGGGGGCTACTTCAACAACCACCCTTGGCACGAGATGGTGACCGTCCAGGTCGAAGACCCTCAAAGCCCGCTCGTCGGTTTTCTCGCACCCTCGTTCCAGATCAACGACGAGATCTATCAGGTCAGCGATTTCCAGTACAAAGACACGCACGTTCTTTTGCGGCTCGACCCGGGCTCGGTGGACTTGAAGAAGCCGGGCGTCCAGAGGCGGCACTACGGCTGGCCGATCGCCTGGACGCGTTCTTTCGGCAAGGGCCGCGTCTATTTCAACAGCCTCGGCCACGACGAATGGGTCTGGAAGGATGCGCGCTACCAGAAGATGCTCCAGGCGGGTATCGAGTGGGCGATGGGAAAGATGAAATGAAGCTCACGTCGGCGGCCCGCCGAGGTCGTCCGTGCGCAATTCGGATGGGGATGTGCACGCGCAGTTATCTTACACAAGGAGGCTGCTTGCCATGCCGAGATTCCTGATTGAGGTCCCCCACGAAGAAGAAGAGCTTGCCTGCGCCAGGGTCGTCGAGGTCTTTCTCCGCACTGGCTCGCACTTCTTGAGCCATGCCGACTGGGGGTGCATGGACGGCGTGCACAAGGCATGGATCATTGTGGATGTCGAAACCAAGGACGAAGCGCGATTGGTCCTCCCGCCGCCCTTTCGCGCGCAAGCTAAAATTGTTCAACTCAACTTCTTCACCATTGAAGAAATTGAGGGTATCGTCCGGCAGAATCGGCAATGAAGGCCTGTGACGGCCGGGCAGGGGAGCCGCCCGCGCGCCGCCATGGTTCATATGCCTGCGGGTCGAGACGGCAACAAGGCGGGAGAAGCGCATGAATCCAACTAAATCTCGCCGTCGAAAGTTCCTTCGGAACGCTGGTATTGGGCTGACGAGCGCGTTCTCGAGCGCCCCGTTGCTTCACTCAAGCCGCTCACCGTCGGAACCGCGGACTGTCGCCCTGATCGGCGACCGGTATCACAATGCCGATTTTATCCAGGTCGTGCTGGCGCGGCTTTTTAAGTCGCTCAATCTCCCTTTCGACTTCACCACCGACTACGAAAAATTTTCGGCCAAGCTTCTGGCCGACTATCAGCTCTTTGTCTGTTTCCGCGACGGCATGGTGTGGCCGAATGGCTATCTCGGGCCGGATTCCTACCCCTACTCGGGCGATTTGGAAAACGCCGACGACTATCCGGCCTCGAAGCCCGAAAACTGGATCACCGAAACGCAGGGGCGCGCCGTCAAGGAATTTGTAGAAAACGGCGGAGGATTCTACGCACTCCACAACGCCAGCCACATCTCGCTATCCTCCAAAGATTACCGCGACGTCATGGGCGGGGCTTTTGACGGCCATCCGCCGGTTCGCCCCTTCAAGGTTCGCATCACCAATCCTGATCATCCCATCACGCGCGGCGCGAGCGACTTCATGGTCACCGACGAGCAGCATTACCTCGCTTACGACAAAGATCCCAAAGATGTGATTCTGCGCAGCGAGAACCTCGACGGCTTGAGATATGAAAACAAGGGCGCCGGGTCCGTCGCCGGGTGGGCCTACGATTACGGCAAAGGCCGCGTGGCTTTCACCGCCCCCGGCCACAACCTCCACGCCATGTGGCAGCCCGAATACGTCAAGCTTCAGCAAAACGCCGTGCGCTGGCTGCTGCGGATGAACTAATGTAAACGTCAGATGTAAAGTTACGTTCTCGTGCTTGTCAGTGGACGTTTACTCCCTCACCCGGCCCTTCCGGGCCACCCTCCCCCTGAGGGAGAGGGGCCGGGGGTGGGGGGGAACATTGTAACGTTTTCAATTTCGTGGCTGGCGCAGAGCGCAGGTCTGCGCGAAAAGGAAACGCAGAGTGGCACGCCCGCTTTGAGCCACTGGCGCAGTATGAATCGGCTCGTCTGAAATCCGTTTTGTCTCCTGACCACAGAGCTGCGCTCTGCGCCAGCCCGCGAATTCCACTCCTTTTTTCTTGACACTAAAATACACAGCTTCATATTAGAGAGAGGAGCATTGTCCAGGCGCACGGGCACGACCCGCGCCCCTGACCGCGTCGCAGTTGATTCGATAGGAAGGTTCACCATGATTTTCTTCACTGAACTCGAAAATCTCCCCACCTTTGATGCCAAGGGTGAGTTCCTCGGGCGGCTCACGGACATGGGTATAGATCCCAGCCAGAACGCGCTCCGCGTCTCCTCCTATCTGGTCAAGACGCCGAAGAAGGGCCTGCTTTGCATCACCTACGAGCAGGTGCAGTCCATTTCGGTACGGTCGATTCAGACGCGCGTGGAGGCCTCGGAAATTCGCTGCTACGCCCCGAACGAATCATTGATGCGGGTCAAAAAGGATGTGCTCGACCAGCAGGTGATTGACGTGGACCATCGCAAAGTGGTGCGCGTCAACGATGTGGACTTCGACATTCAGCCGAGCGACGGGCACAGCGAACTCAGGATTCTCGCCGCCAATGTCGGCCTGGGAGCGGCGATTCGCCGTCTGCTCCAGGGCCTGACGGCGAAACACACCATCCGGGTCTTTGCCGGACTTTTCCCGTCCAAAACGATCCCCTGGGAATTCATCAACCTGATCGAAGCCGATCCGGCTCGCCGCGTCAGGCTGCGCATTTCCTACGACCGTCTTGCCGAACTCCACCCAGCGGACATTGCCGACATCCTTGAAGAGCTTAGCCACGACGACCAGAAGGCCGTCATCGAATCTCTCGACGAGGAGACCGCCGCGCACGCACTCTCGGAGATTCCCACGCGCATGCAGGCTGCGCTGCTTGAAAGCATCGCGACCGCAAAGGCCGCGGATATCGTCGAGGAGATGCCGCCCGACGAAGCCGCCGACGTGCTGCAGGAAATGCCTCCGGAAACCTCCGCTGAAGTCCTCGCCGATATGGAAAAGGAAGAGGCCGCGGATGTTCGCGAGCTGCTGGGCTTCGAGGAGAACACCGCAGGCGCGCTGATGACCAACGAATTCGTCTTCGTTGGCGACGTCGCGACGGTGGAGGGCGCGATCGCCGCACTGCGGAATTTTGAAGGACCGTTGGAATCAATTCACCAGATCTATCTGCTCGATTCCAAAGCGGTGCTGGCGGGGGTGGTGCCGCTGGCCAAAATTCTGCTCGCGGAGTCGAGTTCGCTGCTGAAAGACCTGGCGGGTGAATCGTTGATTCATGTGCCATCGCACGCCGACCGGCGAGTCGTCATTGATCTCTTTCACAAATATAATCTCGTCGCCCTGCCCGTTGTGAACGAGCGGGGCCATCTGCTGGGCGTCATCACGGCGGACGATGTGCTGGAACTGGTTGTGAATCGGTAGGAAGCCGCGGGAGCTGGGATGGCCTATCTCAATCGCCAACGCTGGGGAAGCTGGCGCAAACGCCTGGTGATCTTTTTCGCCGTCGTTGGGCCCGGGATCATTACGGCCAACGTCGACAACGACGCGGGCGGGATCTATACGTATTCGGTCGCCGGGGCGAGTCACGGCTACTCACTGCTCTGGACGCTCATTCCCATCACCCTGGCTCTGATCATCGTTCAGGAAATGGTCGCGCGGATGGGCGTCGTCACCGGCAAAGGCCTGGCCGACCTGATTCGCGAGGAGTACGGCTTCCGCACCACGTTCTTCCTCATGCTGTTTCTGCTCGTCGCGAACCTCGGCAACACCGTGGCCAATTTCGCGGGGTTTGCTTCGGGGATGGCTCTCTTCGGAGCCAGCCGGTTCATCGTCGTGCCCATCGGCGCGTTGTTTGTCTGGCTGCTGGTGGTAAAAGGCAGCTATCGGTTTGTTGAAAAGGTCTTTCTTGCCGCTTGCGTGTTCTACCTTGCGTATCCCATCTCGACATTTTTCGCCCGTCCCGACTGGTGGGAGGCCGTCATTTCCCCGTTCAAACCCTCGTTCCACCTTGATTCGGGTTATCTCTTCATGGTCATTGGCCTGGTCGGGACGACGATTGCCCCTTGGATGCAGTTCTACCAACAGGCTTCCGTGGTAGAGAAGGGTATTAAGGTCAAGAATTACAACCTGCTGAAGTGGGATGTCATTCTCGGCTGCATCATGACGGACGTCGTCGCCTTCTTCATCATTGTTTCCTGCGCGGCGACCATTTATGCAACCGGCGGAGGCCCCATTTCCAGCGCGGCGGACGCCGCGAAATCACTCCGTCCGCTGGCGGGACATGCGGCTGGAATACTGTTTGCCTTCGGATTGGTGAATGCTTCGCTTTTTGCCGCCTCCATTTTGCCGCTCTCGACGGCCTATTACGTCTGCGAGGGGCTGGGTCTGGAATCGGGAGTGGATAAGCGCTTCCATGACGCTCCCGCCTTCTATTGGCTTTACACGGGACTCATTGTCATAAGCGCGGTAATCGTCGTGGTGTTAAGCGAAGCCCGGCAGGTTCCCCTTATTCTTATCTCGCAGGTTGCCAATGGGATGCTTCTCCCCTTCATTCTTATCTTTATGCTTCGCCTTTCGAACCGCCCGGACCTGATGGGCGAGCACCGCAATCCCAAGTGGCTTAATATCGTTGCCTGGACGATGGCCGTCATCATGATGGCGCTTACGGCGATCTTCCTCGTCAGCACGTTCTTTCCCGGGCGTTTCCCGTTTTAGAACAAGATTTATGACTTGCTCCGCCTCTTGGGTGAGCGCGCTGAAGAATCCACCCACTACGAGGAGATCCGAGTCTGCGTCTTATGCGCCGAGCGTCTTTACTTGCACGTTCGTCAAGCAGGATTCTAAGACTTAAATCCGTTGTTGATTGATATTGAAGTCTGATGCGCGAGCGAGGAACATTTTGTCAGGAGTCGACCTCCGCCCAGCTGCGCCGTATCATTTCAGACGCTCCTTTATCACGCTGTACATGCCGGCTTTCGTTTTGATGGGCTGGTAGCCTTTCACGGCGACTTCCAGGTCATAGTCGTACAAGCTGCGGTTGATGACGAACAACAGGCCCTCATTATCGGTCTCGATCACCCGCGCCTCGACCATGGCCCGGTACTCGTCGGGGACGCCCTTCAGGACGATATCAGGCTGAACCTTCCGACCGATGAATGCCCCCACGAAGTTTCTTAAGTCTTGGTGCAGCATCGCGAAATGCGTCCTGCCCAGGGGGAAACCGAATACCAACACATTGCCGCCATACTCTGCGGGAGCGACAACGGCCGGCCTACCGTCTAGGCCGTAAGTCAATAGGACCTTCTGCCCCGTGGCGTCCAACAGTAACCGCTCGTGCGCGGCAAAGCCAGCGAACCGGCCCTGCCCGACTCCGGGCTCCTCGCCAGTGCCGCGCAGGTCCCAGCCATTGAAAAAGTAATCCGGCTTTTCGTGGCCGACGATCCCCAGGCCAAACTGCTTACCAACCGACTTGGCCGCATCTATATCCTGGACGGGGAGCTCGACAATGGCCCGTTTGCCGGATCTGGCGTACTGCCGGATCGCGCCTGCAAGATCGGCGTCGATGTACATATACGGGAAGATCATCACGTCATAGGGGCATTTGGCGGGGTCAAACTCATCCAGTAGAACAGCGGCTTCATATCCCAGTGCGCTGAGCATGGAATAATTACCGTCCATTGCTTGTCGGATGTCGTAGCCCAATTCGCTGCTGTGAACCGCATGATCCCGTTTCAGAAAGATGCCGACACTGGGAGCGATGCTCCTACCCCGCTTAAGAATATCCCGGTACTCCCGCAGCTCGGCGATGCCCTTTTTCAATGTCAGACGCCTTTCCGTATCGTAGGTGTCAACGCCGATGATGCCGTTGATCCAGGGCTCCGGACCGTTCAACAAGGGGTCCCAGCGATAGAAAATGACGCCTTTCATGTTGTGGGCGAGGGCAGCGTTCAGCTCCAGCGCCATTTGCTTACCGTTGTAGAGTCGCCCACCCGTGGAAAATGGGCCGCCTTGGAATTCGGCGATCCACCTGTCCTTTCCCGGTCCGAAGGCCTTCAGGATCTCCAACTGGACGGCAGTGCCCGGCGTGTGTTCCCCCGAACCGGGGTAGTAACTGCAGGACATTAGCTCGTAGCGGCGAAGGTTCCACCAATCCTGCGAATAACGGCTAATGGAAAACACATCAGTAGGGTTATACGTAATCGGCAATTCGGACACGTGTTTCCTGATAATGTCTCGTAGCTCGTTGAGAAAGCGGTTGAGTTCCGCAGTCAGGAATGCCCGCCAGTAGCGGTAGGCCTCGACGTTTTCAGAACGCTCCTTGGGGGGCACCACGTCTTTCAAGCCCGCGAATGACGTGCTGAACCGTCGGTTGTAATGCTCCACATCGCCGAATTCCTTCTCGACTGCGCGGCGATAGACAGCCAGCGTGTTGTCACAGCGGCAGTCGGAAAAAGACGGTTCATTGTGAATATCCCAGGCAATGATGGCGGGATGGTCCTTGAACCGCCGGGCACACTGTTCGAAAAACTGATTTCGCTGAGTGCGAAACACGGGATGGTGAATACACGCCCGGGGCCAGCGGTAGTCCAGCTCGTCCCGCGGGATCTTTTCGCCGTTTGCCATGATCATCTTTGAGTCGGGGTATTTCCTGACGAACTCGTTGGACACGTAGAACATGGCACTGCCGAACTCCACTTTGATGTCGAGTTCGTGGGAGATGTCGAGCAGTGTCGCAATGTCATCAATGTCGGAATCCAGACCGACGCGGATACGGATCAGGTCGAAACCGGTATCCTTGATCATCTGTAGGTCGCGGCGCCAGTCCTTTGCGCCTTTGGGAATCCATTCTGGCCGGTCGGCCATCATGCCGCCGAAGGGATACTCGTAATGCACACCGATCCAAACCTCAGCTAGGGACGCGATTGGCAGGGAAACCATCATAATCACAAACAACAAACACACCGCAAATCGTTTCATGTGTCTCCCCTTTCTTTAAGTTGATTGTGACATCGACTGACCTTCAGAATAAAAGGTCCAATCCTTGAAAAATTAAGGACGCCGGCAGTATAGCGAGCCGCCCCAGGGCATGCGCAGACCCGTTATTTTGGTCATTCGTTGTGAGCAGACCAGAATTCAGCTTTGCCTTCAGCCATGACCGTACGCCAGCCGCCCTATGATGTCAACTTCAGATCGCCATAGCGTTTTCTGGACGGCATCGGGGCTCTCCGCGGCCTCATTGGTTTACAAACAGCCGTAAACTTGCCCTAGATTTGGTGCAAAAAGGCAGGCCCGCGCATGTGATGTATGCCCTCTCATTCGCTGGGGTACAAAAACCCGGGTTGGTCAGGAATGCTACCCTGGAATGTCGTTACACAGGGTGCTGAACCCGGCTCCAACCAGAGATAGCGCATCCGAGGTTCCCCAAGCGTCCACGAATGATAGAGGTGGACGCCTATCTCAACTCCACTTGTTTACACGGTCAACATTGGACGCTTACATCGAACTTGCCAAAAGTCTCGCAATTCAGTTGCCTCCTTACCGATACTCTCGACATGCTAATTCCCGTGCCGAGATAAGCCAATCCTCGACCATCCCCGCAATACGGGGCAGTCTAAGCCCCTGAGACTAGTTCCTGGCGGGACTCAAAGGGAGGAACTTTGATGCGACCGGCTGCGTATCCCCGCACGCTCACGGTCATGTCCCATTCGTAAGGAGAACGATTACAGCAGATGAAGAGCAATCGGTTGTCATGCTGCAGAGCATTGACTTCTACCAAGGGTCGATAGTCTTCATCAATCCCTTGTACCTGTATCCTTGGCTCCAGCTTCGGTTGGATCCAACTGACGATCAAGCCTCGCAACTCCTTGCGGAGCGTCACGTTGTAACTGTGTCCAACGTCAAAAGCACTCACCAGCCAGTGATCCTTGCCCCATGAGAAAAGGGCGGGCCGCCGGTTGTCATGGAAGCGCGCGCGCACGTCTAAGGGGTTTGCTTCGCTTAGCGTCACCCGCTTTTCATAGGCAGCGCCGCCGTTTTTCCCGTCCCCTTTGGTTAGGACCCAACCGTCAACTCGACCCTTGCGAACTTCCACTTCATCGACAGCGAGACCGAGCTTGGCGGCAACTCTTTTGGTAGATACGGGGTCTTCGGTCGGGAGTTGGAGGATAACCCGGCCGCCTTTGGCGGCAAAAGACTCTAGGTCCGCCCACTCGGGCTCCTCCAGAAACTCGGAGAAAGGAACCACCACCACGTGGTCCTTATCCAGGGAACTTAGGGGGCCACACAAAAGGGCCGTGGGGTAGCCCGCGTGCGCCAGCAGCCCATACCAGCCTTCCAGCGTCGTTGTCCAAGCAAACCTGTTGGGCGCGAACCATTCGCCGAACGGGTGGACGAGGCAGGCTTGGACGTAGTGACGGCGGGGGAAATAAAGAAACGCCTGCGGTTGGAGACGAGTCGCAGGGCGCAGAAAGCTCTGAAGTCCTTTTACTTGGCGGATCACTTGGGACATCCTCGCTCGCTTCTCGGTGTCATCGCTGTCCACATCCACCATGCAATACATTAGGGT
>JACQNR010000246.1 GCA_016202975.1 Acidobacteriota bacterium | reverse complement strand
CGACCGAACCGTTCACCAGGACCGACATATGACGCGACCGTTTTCCCCTTGACGGAGCCGACATCCTTATAGATGCGCCACCTGCGGAAAAGTAGGAGGGAGCGTTACACGCCGAGGCGGTCAGGTGTACATTAAGGGTCGGCCGGGAAATCAAAACGGAAATTCCGGATGAAACGAGACAAGCAACCCGGGAAGCTGGTACAGCGCCTTGCGGGCACTTGTTAGGGGATTGTACTTACTTGGCTTGGAACAATCCTGCTCCTCAGAGAGTTCGTAGCGAGTTTGAATTCTTCACGGCTAATCGTTCTTGCTGCGGTAGTTCTTGTTGGGCTTTTGGGGGTATGGATTTGGAGGAGAAGGTCATATCCACGCTAAAGCGCTACTGCCCAATCTCACGGCAACACAATTTCGGGCGGGTGGCGCGGGTGGCCGACCCATCCTTTAGAATAAGGGGTGCCCCATCCTTGCGTTCTGCGCAAGGGTGGGGTAGTAAAGGTCTTTCTCGGAAACCGGCAACCGCCCCACCCTTCGAGGCAGCCGAAGGGCGGGGCACCCGGCTACTAGTGCCGCGTTACGTAAATAGGTGAAACATTAGCCCGCGGCGGAAGGGCACGGCTTCAGCCGTGCCGCTCAGAATGCGGCGACGCTTCCAAGGGCCTTTAGGCCCTGAGGGTTACAGCCTCAGCGACTGAAGCCGTGGTCAGTTTGGGTGGCCCTCGTCGGCACGGCTTAAAGCTGTGCACTGACGCGATTCATGTTTCACTTTCTTCGGTAACGCACCACCAGCCGCGCGCGCGTTGGAATCTGGATATGCAAACCTCCGGTCTAGGTTGGGACCAAAAGCTGCGCGAATTCGTCCGCGGGCATCCGCGCTGGGTGGGTGCGGGATTCCTCAGCTTGGGCGCCGCGTTTGATTACTGGTTTCTGCTGCGTCCTATCCGCCAGGCGGAAGCTGGGGCGCAGGAAATTGCCATCGACATGCACGGCGTGACGCTGGGGATTTGCCTGCCGCTGTTTGGCCTGGCGCTCGTGGCGCTGGGCCCGAAATTGGTGCGCGATCCCAGCGCCGAGCTGGGCCGTTCTCGCACCGCGTCAATCGTCGTAGGCCTGATCCTGGCCGCCATCGGCATCGCGGTTTATTTTTGGTTGAAGCACTACCTGGAATCGCACGGCTACGGCTTCTCGTGACTCGGGCGGGCGCCGGGTGCCCCATCCTTGAGGTCTGGGCGAGGGTGGGCGCGGCACCACCCCCTAACCCCCTCCTCAAGCGAGGAGGGGAGTAAGATGCACCATCCCCCAACCGCTTCCTCAAGGAGGAGGGGAGTTGATGCACGTATTCCCTTCCTTGGTAAGGAGGGGTGCAGGGGTGGTCGGCAGGCCCGAAGGGCCGGAGGAATCTGGCCCAGGGTGCAAGCCCTGGGACCGGGAAATCTCCCACCCCTTTCATCCCCCTCCCCCGCGCGGACAAGGCGAAGCTCGCGGGGCGCAATCGTTTGCGAGTTTGGGATTCTACGATAACATCGGGTGGGTGACGGCCGGTACACTCCTTACCGGGGCTTCAACATGAGGTTGTGATGGACAAAGCAGAGATTGCCAAGAACGTGGATGAGTATCTGGCAGGGATTCCACTGGAGGCCCGAGCCGCTTTGGAGCGGCTGCGCAAAATCATCCGGGTTGCGGCGCCCCAGGCCATAGAGGTCATCAGCTACGGCATGCCGGCATACAAATACCACGGCACGCTGGTTTATTTCGCCGCGTTCAAGCACCATTGCAGTTTCTTTCCGGGGAGCTCGCGCTTACTCCATGCCCACCGGCGCGAGCTCGCGCGGTACGAGACCTCCAAGGGAACGATTCGCTTCCCCGCCGACAAACCGCTTCCCGTCGCCCTGGTGAAGAAGCTCGTCAAGGAGCGGGTGGCCGAGAACGAGGCGCGCAGTAAGAAGAAGGTGGGCAGGAAACGCCCCAAATCCTAACCCGTGTAGCGCCTGGCCAGACTCTCCAGCTCGCCGTCCCTCACGTGAAATTTTTTCCTGCGCTCTGAATCTTCTTTACACCCCGGTAATGACCGTGTCCTCAGCCGCCGCTTGATCTGTTCATTCTAAAGGGCTGCCGATTTTGCCTTTTGGAACCCAATGTGCTTGCATTCGGGCGGATAGTCCTGATTCACGCCACACGAAACTCGGAGTGGAGCGTTCCTTGAGCTGGTGGGAGAAGAAATCGCACGTCCCGATGGCGCGCCTCGCCACCCCTGCGCCCCCCAAACCCCTTGTGGAGAGAACCATGCCTGAGCCCATTGCAAGAAATCCCGTGGCTGGAATTTCTGAACCCGGCCGCAGCACGATTCTCGGACCCTCGGTAGCCCTGCACGGCGAACTGGCGGGAGACGAGGACCTGGTGATCGAAGGTCAGTTCGACGGCACACTGCACCTGGGCGACCACTGCGTGACGGTCGGGGCGCAGGGTCAGGTCAAGGCGGAGATCCAGGCGACGCGCGTCATCGTCGAGGGCGCCGTCACCGGCAACATCACCGCTCGCGAGCGCATCGAGATTCGCAAAACTGGCCGCGTCCTGGGAGATTTGATTGCCGCAGGCATCGCCATCGAGGACGGCGCCTACTTCAAAGGCAGCATCGAGATCCTGCGCGAGGAGAGCCCCAAACCAGCTCCCGCGTTCGCCCGGGCCGAGCCCGCCGAAGAAAAATCGCGCTCGCGCGCCCTTTCGCTCTCATCCCCGAGCCCCCAGGATGATGACTAGTCCAAGGGGGATGAATCTCCCCCGCGCCCTGTATCGACGCCGGAGCTTGCCCTCCGGCACCCGAAATGGTCAGGAGGGCTTGCCCCGCGGGGGGCGGAGCGTCGGCGGGCGGCAGAAAAAATGAGGGGCAAAGGAGCAACGCCCCTTCTCGTTTTGGTTCCCGGTCTGCCCTTGCATCCCAGAACCCAGCCCCCGTCTTCTGACTTCTGCCCTTTCCTTGTCATTCGTCACTGCCTTGGTGCCCTGTTGTTAGCACATGAAGAT
>JACQNR010000241.1 GCA_016202975.1 Acidobacteriota bacterium | reverse complement strand
GCGCGCCGTGGTCCCTACAACTGGAGCGTCCGGTATGGATGCGCCCATCGGTAAGCAGAGGGGCTTGGGGCTCCCCGGGGGAGTCTAGTCTAACACATGTAGCCTCGAATATCAAGCGACCGCGCGGGCGCCAACGTGCCCGGCCGCCTCGCCCCGCGCGACCATGGAGCCTCGTCGGCGCTTGTTGGCCACCCGGATTGTTGCTAAACTTAAGGAGCTCATCGCGACCCGCGTCTGGCAGCTGCGCCGTGATGGTGCGGGAGGATAGGCATGACTGAGAAGAAAGAAGACTCGTCCGGCTTCAAGGTCGTCGACCGCCGAGGGTTTGCCTCCGACGGCTCCCGGCGCGAAGAGGCCACCGAGCCACAACCCCCTGCGCCCCCTGCGGGGCCCTCGCCGGCTACAGAAAGGCCTCCCGCAGCACCGGTAGCGGAAGAAGACGCGGAGAATTTCGGCCCGACAGGATTCGATACTCTCATATCCTATTTAAGCACCACGGCGCTTTTCCAGTTGGGGCTGCTGCCGGGCCCCGGGGGCGAGCACATCCCGCCCGATCTGGCGAGCGCGCGCGGCACCATCGATATGCTGGAGGTCCTGCAGCAGAAGACGCATGGCAACCTGAGCGCCACTGAAACCCGCATGCTGGAGGAAGTCCTCTACGAATTGCGCATGAGCTTCGTCGAAATGCAGAAGCGCCTATCTCAACCTGCTCGATGAGACTGACCTTTCTCGGAACAGGCACGTCGACGGGCGTGCCGACCGTCGGCTGCGATTGCGCGGTGTGCACGTCCCCCGACCCACACGACCAGCGCACCCGTCCTTCCCTCTTAGTCGAATACGACGGGCGCGTCATCCTCATCGACACCACACCGGATTTTCGCCAGCAGGCGCTGCGCCAAAAGATCACGCGTCTCGACGCCGTCATCTTCACGCACGGCCATGCCGATCATGTACTGGGGCTTGACGACACCCGCGTGTTCTATTTCCGCCAGCAGGTCCCGCTCCCCGTCTACGCCGACGTGGCGACGTTGAATTCGCTTCGCCAGGTCTTCTCCTATGTTTTCGACCAAACGTACAAGTACGGGGGCATCGGCAAACTCGACCCACACGAGATCGACGGGCAGTTTGAACTCTGGGGCCGGAAATTTGTGCCCATCCCTGTCCTGCACGGCGATTTGCCGGTGCTGGCTTTCCGCTTCGGGGACGCGGCCTACGTCACCGACTTCAGCACGATTCCCGAAACCTCCATGCCGCTGCTGGAGTATCTGGACGTGCTGGTGCTGGATGCGCTTCGCCATAAGCCGCATCCTACACACTCGAACGTGGAACAATCGCTTGCCTTGGTCGAGCGCCTCAAGCCGCGCCGCGCCTACTTTACGCACATCGCGCATGACCTCGGCCACGCGGCCACCAACGCCACGCTACCCGCTCATGTCCGGCTGGCGCACGACGGCCTGCGAATCGAAGTAGGATGAGCACTGCGATGCGTATGATCCACAACCTGGCCGAACTCAGATCGTTGCCGGGGAAAAGTGTTGTCACCGTCGGCAATTTCGACGGCGTGCATCTCGCTCATCAAAAGCTGCTGAAGACCGTGGTGGAGGTGGCGCGCGCCGAGGGCGCGGTGCCGGTCGCCGTCACTTTTGAACCGCACCCCATCAAGCTCCTTGCCCCCGAACACGCGCCGAAACTGCTCACGCCGCTCGAGCGCAAGGCCCATTTTATCGAAGCGACGGGAATCGAGAGATTGGTGGTTCTGCCCTTCACGCGCGAACTGGCGCGCTTGTCTCCGCTTGAATTTGTTCGCGATATTCTGGTGAGCGGATTGCGAGCCCTTTCGGTCCACGTCGGGCCCAATTTCCGCTTTGGGTACCGGCAGTCGGGTGATGTCGAAGTTTTGAGAGAACTCGCCCGGTTGGAAGGCTTCCGGCTCGGCGTCCTGCCCACGCTGCAAGTGAGACGCGAGCGAGTCTCGAGCACGCGGATTCGCGAATTGCTCTCGCTTGGCCGCGTGAATCTTGCCGCCAGACTTCTGGGTCGTCCGTTTGCCTTATACGGTGCCATCGTCGCGGGTCTGGGAGTGGGCCGCAAACACACCGTGCCGACGCTGAATCTCGCACCCGTCGAGGAGCAGACTCCGCGCATCGGGGTTTACGTCACACGCGCCCGCCTCGGAAAAACCACGCACGACTCCGTCACCAACGTCGGCCACAAACCCACGTTTGGCGGTCATAGCCTGACCGTCGAAACCTACCTGCTGAATTATTCCGGTGAGATTTTGGAATCGGACATGGAGATTGAGTTTCTCTTCCGCCTCCGCGATGAAATGAAATTCCAGAATCCCGCGATTCTGAAGATACAAATCCAGGAGGACGCGCGGCGCGCCCTCAAATTCTTCCGGTTGCTCCGGTTAGTGGAGAGTCATTCAGCTAAAGGAATTACCCCGGCCCCACGAGGCCGTTCCAACTGACGTCGGGCGGCGGCACTTCCCCCCGCCCGCCCCGGCCACTTCCTTTCATCTCGCTCCGCTCCCCTCCGGTCACCTTGGAAATTTTGAAGTCCGCGGGAAAGAATTTCTCTATACCCATTTCCAGTGCACATGCAGCTCGCTGGTAATAAACAACTTAATTTGTTGGGCTCATGGCACGGTATTTGCGATGTATGCCGGCAGCGAATCTTCGTGAGTCGCAACAGGGGGCGATTCGCAGGGTGCGTTGCGCGTGCGGCGGCTTCAATAGGATGACGCCGCCTGCACCGGATGGACGTTGCCGGTGCCATACGGATTCGCAAATGATCCGATGAATGGAGAACACAATGATTAACTGGAGAAGCTCCCTGGTTTGGACGCTGCTGGTCAGCGTCTCGTTCCTCCCTATCAGCGACTGCGCCCTCTGGGCCAAGCCCGGGGCGGCAGCACCGCTAACAATGACCCGAGATTCGGTATGGCTGCTGGGCGAAGGCGCCGATGTAAAGATCCAGCTTACGGACGGCCAAAAACTCAAAGGCGAAATCAAGAGCTACGGCGAAGAGGGTTTAGTTTTGGACGCCAAGGGTGAGAAGGCGGCGCAAACCGTCAAATACAACGACATCGCGGAACTCAAGCCCGCCAAGAAGTCCTATAAGGCGTCGGGAGTGCCGGACCCTGTCAAGGCGCGCGCCGCCGTGGTGGGTCTCGGAGTCGGACAGCACATCAAGGTGAAATTCGATGGCGACCGCGTGCTCCACGGCCATATCACGGCGATCGGTCCGGACCGATTCACGATTATGCCGGACAAGCAGCAGGCTCCCGTCGAGGTCGCGTACAACAGCATGCAACTCGTACACGAGAATCCCGGCGCGGGGGCCACGCTGGTCCTCTTGCTCGTGGTTGCCGGAGCCATCGCGATTGCAGCGGTGGCGTTGACGGGCTCAGACACCGTGCGGGGAAGTTTCTAGCTGTAGCTGGCTTTCAATCTACTTGAGGATTGGGAGCGGACTGGCGGGCTGTTCAGCCGTGATTTCCGGCGGAGCGGTATCGACACCGGTTTCCTTGTCGGCGATGAAGCGGTTGATCTCCTCGAGGAGAGCCGGAACGATTTCCGCCTCCGTCACGCGGCGGATGGCCTTGCCCTCGCGGTAGATCATTCCGTTGCCGCGGCCGGCGGCGACGCCCAGGTCAGCTT